>JANMWP010000475.1:0-9273 GCA_031394065.1 Chitinophagaceae bacterium | reverse complement strand
ATTGTAGCGTAAATATTTAAGTACGTTTTTTGGTCCGCTGATGAAGGCGCCAATGCTGCCCATGCTTTTTACAAAGGTTGAAAAGTAGAGGTCAATATCTGCCTGGCAGTCCTGTGCTTCGTCAGCACCGGCACCGGTTGGGCCCATGTAGCCAAAACCATGTGCATCATCAATTAAAATCCGGAACTCGTATTTCTTTTTTAATTCGCAGATCTCTTTTAAAATTCCCTGCTCGCCATCCATGCCAAAAACACCTTCGGTAATTAATAGAATACCGCCACCATTTTTAGCGGCCAGTTCTGTTGCACGTTGTAATTGTTTTTCGCAATCGTCAATATCGTTGTGTTTAAATGCGTAGCGGTTGCCCATGTGCAGGCGTACACCATCTACAATGCAGGCGTGTGCTTCGGCATCATAAACAATTACATCGCGGCGGTTTACCAATGCATCAATACAACTCATAATGCCCTGGTAACCGAAGTTGAGGAGCATGGTATCTTCACGGCTTATAAATTCGCTGATCACTTTTTCAAGTTCTTCGTGCTGTGCGGTATTGCCACTCATCATGCGGGCACCCATGGGGTTGCCCATGCCGTATTTGGCAGCGGCTTCGGTATCTGCTTTACGTACATCGGGGTGATTAACCAGGCCCAGGTAATTGTTCAGGCTCCACACAATCATATCTTTTCCACGAAACTGCATTCTTGGTCCCAGTTCGCCTTCGAGTTTTGGAAAGGTGAAATAGCCGTGGGCCCTGTCCATGTGCTGACCAATGGGGCCGCCGTCTTTTACTAATTTTTCAAAAACATCCATTTTTTGGTTTGGGGTTTTGTGTTATGTGTTTGATGTTGTTCACCTCGCAACAATCTTCGCTTTAATCTTCCAGTTCCCTCTCTTTTGGAGAGGGGTTGGGGTGAGGTCGCAAAAATACAATAAATAAGCATTTGCTCAAAACGCAGCAAATTCAGCACAAATCTTATCTTCAGAAGATGAAAGCAGTATTGATCTTTATTATAAGCACGATGGTATTTAAGACTCCTTCTTTTGGGCAAAACGATGGGGGAGGTAAAAAACTGAAATTCTGCGGGTATAAATACAAAGACTCTGCTTTGTTGCGAAAGCATTTTGAGCAGCAACTTGCTTTTTTACAGATCAACAGCGGCGATACCATTGTGATATTGGCAGCAGCAGCGGAGCTTTACTTGGCTGCATAAATGTAATTGCCGATTTTAAAAATGCACATTTTATTTTGGTGGATATTGACAGTAATTGCCTTAATGCTACCAAGGTGAATAACATGATTGCTTATTATGAAAATATAAAATGCACATCATTTAACAACAGCATCAGCTTTGTTGTTAATACCACAGATAGTTTATACCTGCCGCTAAACAGCAAAAGAAAACTTTGGATATTTAATACCCTGCACGAAATACCCGATAAAGCAAATATGATAAAACAAATGTCTGCTGTATTACAAACCGGTGGCGAAATTATTATTGCCGAACTGATGGCTACTGAAAAACACAAAATACACCAGGGTTGTAAAAAGCGTTTGATGACCGAAGAAGAATTAAAAAAACTGATGCAGGATGCTGGCTTTGCATTTAAAAATGTGGTGGTAAATCCGATACCGGTTACAAAGATGAAGAATCCTTATTGTTTGTTTCGCTTTATAAAGCAATAAACAGCCTACATTTGTTTCCTGAAAAATTATTTTATGCTACGCAAATCTTTTTTACTTTTTACTTTTTATTTTTTTGCTGCTGCAGCTTTTGCACAGGGCCCTAAACCCAAATTAGTTGTTGGTTTGGTAATTGATCAGATGCGTTGGGATTATATGTACCGCTTTAATGAACTGTATGGCGAAGGTGGTTTTAAGCGGTTGCTTAAAGAAGGCTTTAGTGCCGAGAATACATTTGTGCCTTATGTGCCTACTTATACTGCTGTAGGACATACCTGCATTTACACCGGCAGTGTGCCTGCGCTAACCGGTATTGTTGGTAATAACTGGTTTGATAAAACCACCGGTAAGGCTGTTTACTGTACAGATGATTCTACTGTTTCAACAATTGGTAACAGCGGTAAGGCAGGTAAGATGAGTCCTGCCAATTTATGGGTAACAACCATAACCGATGAACTGCGCCTGAGCAATAATTTTAAAAGTAAAGTAATTGGCATTGCTTTAAAAGACCGTGGTTCTATATTACCAGCAGGCCACAGCGCCAATGCAGCGTATTGGTACGATGCCGGCAAATGGATTACCAGCACGCATTACATGAATGCACTGCCAACATGGGTTGAGCAATTTAATGGTAAAGACATTGCCGGAAAATACATGAGCAAAGACTGGACTACCATTTTACCTATGAGCAAATACGACCTGAGTACTAAAGATGACAAGCCTTATGAAAATACCATAAAGGGAGAAAAGACAGTCACGTTTCCACATAAACTTTCAGCAATACCAGATAGTATTAAGTATGAGTCGTTCCGTACAACGCCTTTTGCCAATACATTCACTTTTGATTTTGCAAAAGCAGCCATTGAAAATGAAAAACTGGGTAGTAATACCATAACCGATTTTCTGGCGGTGAGTATTTCATCTACCGATTATGTTGGCCATGCATTTGGTCCAAATTCTGTAGAGATAGAAGATACTTATTTAAGGCTCGACAAAGACATTGCAGATTTTTTACAATACCTGGATATAAAACTGGGCAAAGGAAATTATACCCTGTTTTTATCGGCCGATCATGCAGTGGCACATATTCCGGCTTTTTTAGCCGAGCATAAAATACCCGGTGGAAATTTTGAAGATGCTGATTTAATGAGAGAACTTAACCAGATGATAGAAACTGATTTTGGCGTAAAGAATGTAGTGCAAAGCCTGCAAAACTACCAGGTGTACCTTAATTGTAATGAACTGGAAAAACAGGGTAAAGATGTGGCGGCAATAAAAAAAGCGGTTATTAAAGCGTTGCAGGCAAAGTCTTTTATCATTACAGCATATGAAACAGATAAGCTGGCTGCAACTACTTTATCTGAGCCACAAAAAACAATGCTGGCCAATGGTTATAATACCAAACGCAGCGGCGATATTCAGTTTACGCTAAAGGCCGGTTATTTTGATGGTGGTAAAAAAGGAACCACGCATGGTTTATGGAATCCTTACGATGCACATATTCCCTGCGTATTTTTTGGATGGGGTGTAAAGCCCGGCAAAACCAACCGGGAAACTTATATGACAGATATTGCGCCAACCATTGCTGCCATGCTGCATATACAAATGCCCAATGGTTGTATTGGGAAGGTGATTACAGAACTGGTTAAATAAATGGTTTTACAAATTTTAATTGTGTAGCCAAGGCCCATCGGGCCGGTATATCAGTAGAAACAATTTTTAATTGATATGGTTTAGCTCCGAAGGAGCGATATGTTTAACATGATGCTCTTACGGAGCTCTGGAAATATTGTTTTAAATATTTTCTACTGACATGTCGCCTCTCTGAGGCTATAAATAAAAAAAGAACCGATTACTAAGTTCCTTTTGTTGGGTTACAAGGATTCGAACCTTGACAAACAGAATCAAAATCTGTTGTGCTACCTTTACACCATAACCCAATTATTAATTCGGCTGCAAAAATAAGGGTTCAATGCTTTTCAGCCAAAAGGATTTTTAGTCTGATTTTGTTTCTTTTTATGGTTTACAGCAACTCTATTTATTGTCACTCTTTTCATTTAAGTCAATAAATGCCTCTATAAAGCTGTTTTTGTATGGATTGTCTTTATGAATTAAAAGCGAATTGTATAAAACTGATGCAGCAACTGCTACTTTGCGATCAATTTTAATGATTGAACCATCATCACTCTTTTTAAACCAGTTATCAAATTTCCTTTTTCGGATATGTTCTTTGTAATCGCTGCTATCGCAGATATAGATAACCGCATTCTCGTTTTTTAATAAATAGTCTGATATAATTTTTGAAACGGTTATACCTATTCTTTCATCTAATGGCTGCTCTTTTGATTTTCCTTTTTCTACATCCAGGTTAAAAGAATAAATAAATGGTGCAATTAAAGGATAATCTGTAAAAAGATAGCTGTAAGGAATGAAGTAGCAGAGATAGGAAGTACCTGCTTTGGAAGTAAAGCTGTAATAAAAAGCCTGCCGTTTAATTATTTTATAAGATTGCAAAGGGGAAACCTTTTTCTTTTAATTGCTCTAATGTGCCACCTTTTGCAAGGTGTTCTTTAATCATTTTCCTGTCGGCCAGCATTTTTTGAAGAATTTGTGAACCGGTATATTTTTTTGCCTTTTTTTTAGTGACTTTTTCCAGAGTTGCCATAAAAGTTATTTTTAAAATATAATATTTAGTTTGATTCTTACAATAAAAAATTAACGTTTACGAATATTTTGCTTTACAGTTTCCCAATCAATGAGTAAGGAAGGATCTTTTTCTACTTTATTTTTTGCAGCAAGTACTTTATCTTTCTGCCATTGCGGAATATCAATATTTCCCTCATCAATAAATTCCACAGCATCCATCTTCTGCAAATCTTCAATTACATCAGCTGCGTAATCTTTTTTAATTCGTATAAAATAAGTTTCCAAAATGGTTAATATTTTACTTCCGGTATAAAGTTAAACAAAATAACAGAACTGCATATTTTCTTACTCACTATCTTCTTTCTCCTTCAACCCCTTAATCAAATCCAAAGCCTCGGCCACCACATCACACATAATGGTAATTAATGAACCGGGCTTTGCATTATTGTATGCATGCATAATTGCTTCCTTTTCATTGTAAATAATATCAATGGGAATATCCTTTGTTTTTGTTTCATTAATACCAGCCACCAGCAGGTTAACAATTTCTTCGGCAGTGCGGCCACGTAAATTTTTATCCTGGCGGATGATGATCTCATCAAATGATCTGCCGGAAATTCGGCCCAGTTCTTTGATGTCTTCATCTCTTCGGTCGCCGGTACCGCTGATGATACCAACTTTAGGATCTCCATCCAGTTTGCTTATAAAATCACAGAGCAGCTCAAGCCCTGCAGGGTTATGGGCAAAGTCAACCAAAAACTGGAATTGTTTAAACTGAAACATGTTTAATCTACCCGGTGTTTGGGTAGATGAAGGAACAAAAGTCTGCAGGGCCAGTTTAATATCTTCAATTTCAATATTGCGCCAAAAATAAGTACTCAACACAGCAGGCAGGCAGTTCATAATATTGTGTATGGCTTTACCACCATAGGTTACAGGTACTTCACTAACTTTTATAACCCGTATCTTCCAGGTGCCTTTCATGATGGTTATGTAGCCGTTTTCAAAAACTGCAGCATAGCCGCCATCCTTACAATGTTTTTTTATCCGGGGATTATTTTCATCCATGCTGAAATAAGCAATATTGCATTCCAAACCTTCTTTCATGGCATAAACCAGGTCATCATCGGCATTTAAAATAGCATAGCCGTGTTTAAAAACGGTTTCAGGCACAACTTGTTTTACTTTGGCCATCTGCTCCATCGAATCTATACCACCCAAACCGATATGATCGGCACTGATATTGGTTACAATAGCCACATCACAATTTTGAAAAGCCAATCCATTTTTTAGAATACCGCCACGGGCACATTCCAATACTGCAAAATCAACTGTTGGATCTTTTAAAACAAAGGTTGAAGATATCGGTCCGGTACAATCACCCTTCATCATCATCTGATTTTGTATGTACACACCATCGCTTGTAGTATAACCAACTTTATAGCCGGCAGTTTTTGCAATATGTGCTGTTAGTCTGGTGGTGGTTGTTTTACCATTGGTACCGGTAATGGCAATAATGGGTATGGTGCCTGCACTTCCTTTCGGGAAAAGCATATCAACAACCGGCTCGGCCACATTGCGTGGCAAACCAACCGAAGGATCAATATGCATGCGGAAACCTGGTGCTGCATTCACTTCCAGTATAGCACCGCCGTTTTCTTTTACCGGAGTTCTTAAATCGGTTGCCATAATATCAATACCACAAATATCCAGTCCTATAATTTTTGCAATGCGTTCACACATCATAATATTGGCCGGATGCACTTCATCCGTAACATCGGTACTGGTACCACCGGTAGAAAGGTTGGCCGTTGGTTTCAGCAAAACCAATTCGCCTTTTGAAGGAACGGTTTCTAAACTATAATTTTTTTCATCCAGCATTTTTTGTGTAAACTGATCAATGGTTATTTGTGTAAGCACTTTTTCGTGCCCATAACCACGGCGGGGATCTTTGTTAACCTCATCCAGTAAATATTGAATGGTATTTTTTCCATCGCCTGTTACAGCAGCCGGCGTACGTAAAGCAGCACAAATAAATTTATAATTGATAACCAGTATCCTGAAATCAAACCCCGTTATATATTTTTCAATAATTACACTGCGGCCATATTCTTTGGCTGCAGCAAATGCCCGCAATGCCATTTCCCAATCGGTAATATTGGTGGTATTTCCTTTACCATGGTTACCGTCTATAGGTTTTATCACACAAGGGTATCCAATGCGGTCAATGGCATCTTTCAACCCTTCTTCAGTTCTTACCACATCGCCTTTGGGTACAGGAATTTCGGCAGCGCCCAGTAAATTTTTTGTTTCTTCCTTATCGCAGGCAATATCAACAGCAATATTGCCGGTAGTGCTGGCAATGGTTGCCCGTATTCTTTTTTGGTGAATACCATAACCCAATTGCACCAGTGAATGTTTGTTTAAACGGATAAAAGGAATGCCTCTTTTTGCAGCTTCATCCACAATACAACCGGTGCTGGGCCCAAGCCTGGTATCTTCCCGTATTTCTCTTAACAGCTGAATGTCTTCATCGAGGTTATAAGGTTCATTAAAAATTAAAGCATGTGCAATTCTTACTGAAGCCTTCGCAGCATAAAGGCCTGCATCTTCTTCCATATAACTAAAGCAAACATAGTACTCGCCATCTTTACCAGTACCTCGTGTACGTCCGAAGCCGGTATCCATTCCGGCAAGGGTTTGTATTTCCAGCGCAATATGTTCAATTACATGGCCCATCCAGGTTCCTTCATCAACCCTTTCAAAAAAACCACCACGGGTTCCCACGCTGCAACGGTGTTCAATTAAGGATGGTAATAAAGCTTCCAGCCTTTCTCTGAAACCTGGTATGGCATTGGTGGGCATTTTTTCTTTTTCTTCCAGGTCCAGTTTCATCTGAATCAGTTTGGTACGGCGTACGCTCCAGTAATTCGGGCCTCTCAGTACTTTAATTTCAATAATCTGCATAAATAGAACAGTTTTGGGTTTGGTGTTTTTAGTTTTGGGTTACCAGCGTTGGATTTTCAATTGAGCATCGTTGTGTTACTCCCTTGTACCGCATACCATTGGGCAACTTTCATCGAAGTGAAGAAAAATTTGTATTTCTTTTCTGTGATTCAGTGCTTCTGTGGCAATTTCCCTAAAGATGGAAATTACCAAAATCATCTTGCTTTGCAAAAAACAAAATTTGTACATTGTAATTCTAAATTCAGGCAAATGAGTAATCGTCGTTCTTTTCTCAATAAGATTGGGTTATTATCTGCGTCAGCAATTACAGCCAACCTGCTGCAACCCGCCTGGAGCCGTGATCTGCAGGCTGCCTTAAAAAATGCAGCTTCAATCTCTCCATCCAAACTGGCAACCGATGAAGAATTCTGGTATTATGTGCAGCAATCTTATACAATTGCACCAAATTTTATCAACCTCAATAATGGCGGCGTGGCACCGGCACCAAAATCAGTGGCCGATGCCATGAAAACCAATTACGATACCTGCAACCAGGCACCCAGTTATTTTATGTGGCGTATTATTGATCAGGGCCGGGAGCCGCTGCGTAAAAACCTGGCACAGCTTGCCGGTTGCAATGCCGAAGAAATTGCCCTGCACCGCAATGCATCCGAAGCTTTGGAAACGGTAATTTTTGGTATTGATTTAAAACCCGGCGATGAAGTGGTACTTACCAAACAGGATTATCCAAACATGATTGGCGCCTGGAGACAACGGGAAAAAAGAGAAGGTATAAAACTTGTTTGGATAAATTTAGATTTACCAAGCGAAGATGAAAATTATTTAGTAAAACAATACACCGATGCTTTTACTGCCAAAACAAAAGTGGTACAGATTACACACATGATAAACTGGATTGGCCAGAAAATGCCGGTGCGTAAAATTGCCGATGCTGCAAAGAAAAAAAATATTGATGTATTGGTTGATGGTGCTCATACTTTTGCCCAGTTTGAATTTTTACTTCCTGATTTAAACTGCGATTATTTTGGAACTAGTTTACACAAATGGCTGGGGGCGCCAATAGGCACGGGTTTCCTGTATGTACGAAAAGAAAAAATAAAAAATATATGGCCATTATTTGGTGCCGGCGATAAAGAAGATGACAACATCCGCAAGTTTGAACATTTAGGTACAAGGCCATTTTTTATTGAAGAAGCCATCGACAAAGCCATTGATTTTTACGACATGATTGGAGCAAGGCGTAAAGAAGAAAGACTACTCTATCTTAAAAATTACTGGATGAGTAAGGTGAAGGATATACCTGGCGTTAAACTGCATACTTCTTTAAAAAAAGAATTTAGTTGTGCTATTGGATTGGTAAGCGTGGAAGGTAAAAGCCCTGCCGAACTGGAAAGTTTTTTGTGGGATAATTATAAAATACATTCGGTAGGAATAAACTGGGAAAACATACATGGTGTGCGTATTACGCCCAATGTGTACACCAGTATAAAAAACTTAGACCGACTGGTAGAAGGCATTACAGCTTTTGCTAAAAAATGATGCCAGGTATTGCAAGGTAATTTATTTTGTAAAAAAATGAATTGCTGAAGATTCTCAACCGGTTAATCCACAATGGGTTAGTAACTTGTAAACTACAAGCAAACACGTTTTCCCTTATTTTTGCGTTAATCATAAAAATGATCAATGCAATTTGCTAAAGGAAAACTAATAGCGATTGGTGGGGCAGAAGATAAAGGTACCGACCTGGAGACCGGAAAGATCCAACGCAACAACCTCAATTTTTTTGAGCTGGGAATCCTGTCCCGTATTGTTGAAGAAGCCGGTGGCCCCTTGAGTCGCATTGAAGTTATCACCACTGCCAGTATGATTCCCTACGAAGTTGGCGACAATTACCTGAATGCTTTTGGTAAAATCGGATGCACCGATATTGGTGTAATGCACATCCGCAACCGTGCCGATACCGCAAATGCTGAATA
>JANMWP010000465.1:0-3902 GCA_031394065.1 Chitinophagaceae bacterium | reverse complement strand
AGCGCATGTTTAATGGCACTCTGCACAAAAGCATACACAATCTTTTCGTCCTCAAATTTAATTTCCTGTTTGGTGGGGTGTACATTAATATCCAGTTGCGCCGGGTCAAGGTCGATGAATAATGTGTACATCGGAAAACTGTCTTTAGCAATCATCTCGTTAAAAGCATTCATCACGGCGTGATTCAGGTAAGCACTTTTAATAAAACGGTTGTTCACAAAAAAATACTGATCGCCCCGGGTTTTTTTGGCAGTTTCGGGTTTGCCTACAAAACCATAAATATTCATGTAATCAGTCTGCTCCTGTACTGGCACTAATTTAGCTGCATAACTGTTACCTAGTATCTGCACAATGCGTTGCTTCATGCTTCCCTTTTCCAAATGAAAAACCTGTTGGCCATTGCTGGTAAACGAAAAGAAAATTTCTGGAAAAGACATGGCCACCCTGATAAACTCATCCACAATATGCCTTAACTCTGCCGCATTGCTTTTTAAAAAATTTCTGCGGGCAGGCACATTAAAAAAAAGATTTTTCATGGCAATGCTGGTACCGGTTGGCACAGCAACGGGCTCCTGTTTAATAACCTGGCTGTTTTCAATTTCAATAAAAACACCGGTCTCATCTTCGGCTCTTTTAGATTTTAATTCAACCTGCGCCACAGCAGCAATACTGGCTAAAGCTTCGCCTCTAAAACCCATGGTTTTTATCTTAAACAGGTCTTCAATATTTCTGATTTTGGAAGTGGCGTGGCGCTCAAATGCCATCCTTGCATCGGTTTCACTCATGCCCTTGCCATTATCAATAACCTGTATCAATGCCTTACCGGCGTCATTAACAACCAGATTAATTTCAGTTGCCCCGGCATCCACCGCATTTTCCAGCAGTTCCTTAACAGCACTGGCGGGCCTTTGAATAACTTCGCCTGCCGCAATCTGGTTGGCAATGTTATCCGGTAATAATTGAATGATATCGGGCAAAATCCTGTAATTTAGAACAGCAAAAATAACACATCCTGTTCACTAAAAACTTTTAGACCTATATGCGGAAGTTTCAATTGATTTTATTTCTTTTTTTAGCAGCAAATGGCTTTGCCCAGCAAAATAAAGCAAACATTTGGGTAGATAGTGTTTTTAAAACCTTAACGCCCGATGAGCAGATTGCCCAGTTGATGGTTGTTCGTTTATCAACTATCAATGCAAACAAAACGGTTACTTTTTTCGACAGTTTAGTTACATCGCTGGTAAGGCAATACAATATTGGAGGTGTCTGTCTTTTTCAGGGAAGCCCGGTTAAGCAGGCCAATATTTTAAACGGACTACAGGCTATGGCCAAAACACCAATAATGATGTGTATTGATGCAGAGAATGGTATTGGCATGCGTATGATTGACAGCGTACTTCCTTTACCCCGGCAAATGATGATGGGTGCGGTACAGGACTCCAGTATTATTTATCAATACGGTAAAATAGTTGCAGAGCAATTAAAAAGGGTTGGCGTTCAAGTCAATTATGCCCCGGTTGTTGATGTAAATAATAATCCGGCTAACCCGGTAATTAACGACCGCAGTTTTGGAGAAGATAAATACAAGGTAGCTTCCTTTGGCATACAATACATGAAAGGCATGCAGGACTTTGGTGTAATGGCTTGTGCCAAACATTTTCCGGGGCATGGTGATGTGTCTGTAGATTCACATCTTGACTTGCCGGTCATTAATAAATCAAGAGCACAACTGGAAGCGTTGGAATTGTATCCTTTCCGCCAGATATTTAATGCGGGTGTTGGCAGTGTTATGGTTGCACACTTATACATTCCATCTATTGATAGTTCATCTAACAGGGCAACATCGCTTTCTAAAAATAATGTTACCGGTTTACTCCGAAATGATTTGGGCTACCAGGGATTAACTTTTACCGATGCACTCGGTATGCAGGGTGTAAATAAATTTTTTCCGGATGGCGCAGCATCAGTAGAATCTTTAATTGCCGGTAACGATATGCTTTGCCTGCCAAATGATGTACCCATGGCCATTACAAAAATAAAAGCTGCCATCAGCAGCGGAAAACTAAGTTGGGCGGATATTGAATTTCATTGCAGAAAAGTGCTGAAAGCTAAATATGATTACGGCCTTTCAAATTTAAAACCAATCAATACTAATAATTTAACCAACGATTTAAACAAGGATGTAAGCAGCATGCGCAAACTGATTGCAGAAAATGCGTTGACTGTTTTGAAAAAAACTGATGCCGGGTTTTTTCCAATGCCGGCAAAAAAAGATTCAGTTAAAAAAGATGTTGTGTATGTAAGTGTTGGCAACAGCAACGATAATGCATTGGCAAACCGCCTGCGTGCAGATTACAATGCCGATGTTATCTATTTTAATTATAAACAGGATAGTTCAAAAACTGCAGCACTGGTTGCTGAAATAAAAAAGAATTATAAACAGGTTATTATTGGCGTACACAACTTTACCCGTTTCCCGGCAAATAATTTTGGCATCAGTAAAAACGCAGTTGAGCTGGTAACCAAATTGCAACAAAAAACAAAAGCCATCACCTTAGTTTTTGGAAACCCTTATGCCATTAAAAACTGGTGCAATGCAAAAAATTTAATTGCCTGCTATGAGGATGACAGCATTGTACAAAACACCGCTGTGGATTTATTACAGGGAAAAATTGGAGCCAAAGGAAAACTACCGGTTACTGTTTGTGATCAATTTAAATATGGCAGTGGTATTAGTTTTGATGCAGTATCTCCATCTGCCAATAAAGGAGTACTTGATGCAGCAAAGCTTACTGTTATAGATTCAATTGCCAATGATGCCATTGCAAAAGGAGCAGCACCCGGTGCGGTGGTTTTGGTTGCAAAAGACGGTAAAATTGTTTACTACAAAGCATATGGCAGTTATACGTATGATAAAACTGAAGCAGTAAACACCGAATCTATTTTTGATATGGCCTCGGTTACAAAAGTTTGCGCCACTACTATTTCTGTAATGCGGTTGTATGATGAAGGCAAACTCGATTTTAAAAAAAAACTTGGTGATTACCTGCCCTGGGTTAAAGGAAGCAATAAAGAAAATTTAACCATTGAAAATATTTTACTGCACCAGGCCGGCCTGGCAGCCTATATTCCTTTTTATAAAGAAATCATTGATTCTGCCGGGGTTCCCAAACCACAATTATTTGTTTCGGCAAAAAAAGATTCATTTGGCATTCGGGTTGCCAAAAATCTGTACATGCGCAACGACTGGCGTGATACTTTATACAAAAGGATTTTAGAAAGTCCGCTTGGCCGTACCGGCAAATATGTGTACAGCGATAATGATTTTATTTTTTTAGGTAAGATTGTTGAAGCCATCAGCGGATTACCTTTAAATGATTATGTTGAAACAGCATTTTACCGGCCCATGGGTTTAACCACTGCCGGTTTTAAACCATTGGAAAAATATCCTTTACAAAGAATTATACCAACAGAGCAGGAAAAACAATTCCGTTTACAATTATTGCGTGGCGATGTGCATGATCCTGGTGCAGCCATGTTTGGCGGTGTGGCAGGCCATGCAGGTTTGTTCAGCAATGCATACGACCTGGCCATCATTATGCAAATGCTTTTAAATGGTGGAACCATTAACGGAAAAAGATATTTACAGGAAGAAACCATCAATCTCTTTACTGCATATCACAGCGAAAACAGCAGGCGTGGATATGGTTTTGATAAGCCTGAAAAAAATAACAGAACCCGTCCTGATCCTTATCCAAGCCTATCTACATCGCCGCAAACTTTTGGCCACACAGGTTATACAGGCACCTGTGTTTGGGCCGATCCAAAGTACAATATGCTTTTTGTTTTTTTAAGTAACCGCGTTAATCCCGAAGGAGGCGAAAACACAAAATTGCTGAAGT
>JANMWP010000450.1:0-3168 GCA_031394065.1 Chitinophagaceae bacterium | reverse complement strand
ATTGAAACTCCGGCCGTTGAAAAAATATTTGTTGAAAAACTGGCCGATCTGCAACCGGAAACTGTTTATGCATTGGCTATTGCAAACATGCCACAGCAACGATTTAATGATTTAAAACTTCAATCCCTGCCCCTTATAAAACTCCAGCACTTTCATTTTAAAAACATAATCAAACCGGTTTAAAGCATCCTGCAACTTTGCAGTAAATAAATTATTCTGGTTGGTGATTAATTCAAATGTTCCCATCAACCCAACATCATATCTTTTTTGAGCAAAGTACAAAGTACGCTCAGCTGTTTCCAATGTTTTTTTTCCTGCATTCAGTTTTTCCAATGCCACCATGGATGCGTTGTAAGCTTTGTATATATCCTGTTTCAGTGTTTGATTGTCCAGTTCTTTTTGCAGCTCCTGGTTGCGGATGCTTATTTTACTTTTTTGGTAATTGGTACGGGCACTCAAGCCGTTAAAAATGGGGATGCTTAAATTTAATCCTACCGACTGGTTGAAATTTTGATTTAGCTGTGAAAAGAAAGGTTGTTTTCGGTAGGTATAATAAGGAAATGAATCCAGACGATATACATTGTAATTAGATGCATTTATGGTTACTTTTCCAAATGCAGGGTTTATCAGGGTAGAACCGGCTACTTCTTCAGATCTGCTGTTATACCTGCTTACCAAATTTCCGAATATTGAAATGGTTGGATATAAACCTCCCCTGGCTGCTGCAGAAGATTTCTGAGCGGCTTTCAGTTTAAAATCATTAAATCGTTGCTGTGGCATGTTTGCAATAGCCAATGCATAAACAGTTTCCGGTTGCAGATCGGCCAGTTTTTCAACAAATATTTTTTCAACGGCCGGAGTTTCAATTTCAAAAGGGGTAGCCGCATCAATTGCCATATAAGCTTTTATAGACAGTATATTTTGTATCACATTACCCTTTGCAGCAATTACATTCGAGCTATCCCTGGCCACCTGTGCCTCCAACTCTGCTGCATTTAATTCAGGTAAATTTCCGGCATCAACCAGTTTACGGGTATTGCTTAACTGCGCCTGCGATTGCTGTAATTGTACACCGGCAATTTTTTCCTGCTCCATCCCCAGTAAGATCTGTAAATACAGGTTTGCTACCGTTAAAGCAATATCGTTCTTTAATTTATCTGTATTGGCTTTTGCGGCTTGTAGTTCCCATTCGTTGGCGGCTATGGTATTGCGTTTGCTGAACCAGTTAAAAATATTGGCACTGCTTTGCAGTTGCACATTGCCCGATAAATAACTTTGGGTAATTAAACTGAAATTAGTTGGATCCTGGCTACGGCCATTACTAAAACCCGGTCCGCCGCTGAAATTTAAATTGGGCAGCTGTCCGTATTTGCTTTGCTTTAAGGTTAGTGCGGCAATTTTGCTTTGTAAGTCAACCTGCTTTACCGAAATATTATTAGCCATGGCATGCTCAATACACTTTAGTAAGCCCCATTTTTCCTGTGCCTGTACAGTGCCGGTAACAGTCAATAAAGCGATAAGGGTTAAAAGTTTATAACGCATTCAACAAAAATAATTCATCTGTGTTTAAAACGTATGAAACAATTGTACAAACGGTAATAAGCTTTCGTTAACCTACTTAAGCGTGGTTGTTATTTTGTCTTTTTAGCAAGGGCTATGGCAATAAAGTAGAGGGCAATAAACCCCGCCATTACAGATAATCCGGTTATGGCCGCATAGTCATTTTTTTTATAATCAAATGCAATACTGATGGCTACAAAAGTGTAAGCAGCAATAAAAATGAGGGGTAATAGCGGATATAATTTCATTTTGTAAATACCGGTATCATCCAGGTGTTTGGTTCTTTTTCGCAATACAAAAATGGTGGCTGCCGAAAGCACCATGCCAAAACAATCAAGGAAAATAGTGAAGCTTAAAATAGTATCAAACTCTTTGGCCCAAAAAACAATTAAAGCACACAACGCAGCAAATACGCTTAAGGAAATGGTAAGCACATCTGTTTTACTATTTCGTTTTTTAAATGCAGCCGGTAAAATTTTGTCTTCACTCATGGCATACATTACCCTTGGGTTGCTCATCAGTAATACGTTAACATAAGCAAGCACACTTAAAAACAAAAAGCCCGATAGTATCCGTTCCGCATTAATTCCAAAAATTTTGGAAGCCATGATAGCTGCTATGTTCTTACTGTTTTTTATTTCTTCAAACCCAATAACTTTTATGTAGGCATAATTGATGGTGAGGTATAAAACAATGATGATGAAAATGCCGAAGAAAATACCACGTGGAATATTTTTTGTTGGCTTATCAACCTCGGCGCCAAAGTTGATGGTTTGCTGATAACCGCCATAGGTAAAGCTTACAGCCACCAGTCCAATGCCAAATGCTTTCAGGTATTCCATAAATGTAGGGCTGATAGCAGTTGGTACAGCAGCAGCAGTAACAGCCGGGCTTGCAAAAAAGATGGGAGTTATCAATAACAGTATCAGTGTTATTTTAATTACGGTTAACACATTCTGTGTTTTTGCACTCATCTTTAAACCCATCAGGTTAATGCCATAAAAAATTACAATGGCTGTAATGGCAATGCAAATCTGTATGGTTTGTATATAAGTGGCGTTGGCAGCAATTTTTATCCATTCTAAATCTTTTGATAGTGGAATAAAAATACCGGTAATATATTCTCCGCCAACCAATGCAACACCAGCCAGCGAAGCTGCATTGGAAACGAGTATAACACAGTTGATGGAAAAAGCAATGGAAGGGTGGTATGCATAAGAGAATACCTTGTAATATCCTCCGGTTACGGGGAGCCGGCTTCCTATTTCGGCATAGGTTAAAGCGCCGCAGAGTGCAACCAGGCCACCGGCTATCCATGCAGCAAAAAATAAAAATGTATCGGGCGATGCTTTGGCAACATTTAATGGCGTGCGGAATATGCCCATGCCAATTACCAGGCTCACCACAATCATGGTAAAATCGAAGAGGTTAAGTTTTTTAGATTTTGTTTGCATTTTCTAAAGATAATTTTTTGCACAATACCCTGTGGAGATATTTTGTTTGGATGATTAACCCACTTCCACTTACATTTGCAGCGAATTTGGTTCCCGATGTCAAATCGGGATTAAAAGGGAAGCCGGTTAAAATCCGGCGCTATCCCCGTAGCTG
>JANMWP010000288.1:0-2801 GCA_031394065.1 Chitinophagaceae bacterium | reverse complement strand
GAACGCCAGCCTGTGCATACCTTGTACGGCGGCGCCAATCTATTTAAATATGATGCTGTCGCATCGCTTGGTAAAAGAGCATTGGAGATTTTTGAAACCTATGCTCCCGATCACAAAGTCTTCGGTAATGTATTTGACATGGATACCGAATCAGGCTTCAGCAACAAAGTGTACAATAAAGTAATTGCTAAATTAAAGGCAGAACCCATTGAAGATTTTCGCATTGATTTTGAAGATGGTTACGGCAACCGCAGTAACGAAGAAGAGGATGAAACAGCCCGTACAACAGCATTGGAAGTTGCAAAGGGAATGCAGGAGAAAACGTTGCCGCCATTTATCGGCATTCGCATAAAACCTTTTACCGAAGAAATGAAAGAAAGAGGTTTGCGTACGCTGGATATTTTTGTAAGCACATTGGTAAAAGAAACCGGCGGTAAGCTGCCTGATAATTTTATTGTGATGTTACCCAAGGTTACCATACCTGAACAACCTGCAACACTGGCATCTTTCTTTGATATACTGGAAGAAGAATTAAAAATGGAAAAAGGAGTTTTGAAAATGGAAATGATGGTAGAAACAACACAAGCCATTATGGACATTGACGGAACCAATCCTCTGTATCGTTTTATAAAAGCATCTAATGGCAGATGCATTGCGATGCACTTTGGCACTTATGATTATACAGCGAGTTGCAGCATCACAGCAAAGTACCAGGAGATGGACCACCCGGTTTGCGATTTTGCACACCACATGACCAAAGTTGCACTGGCACATACGGGCATCTGGCTTAGTGATGGTGCTACGAATACGATGCCTATTGGTCCGCACAGAGGAGATGATTTAACTGCAGAACAGTTACAGGAAAATATGGACACCGTTCACCGTGCCTGGAAAAAAGGTTACGATCATATCCGCCATTCATTGTGGAATGGTTTTTACCAGGGCTGGGATTTGAACCCGGCACAATTTCCCATGCGCTATGCAGCTGTGTATGCATTCTTTTTGGAAAGTTATGATGATGCAGTGGAGCGGTTAAAAACCTTTGTTGATAAAGCGGCAAGGGCAACTTTGATTGGAGATGTTTTTGATGATGCCGCAACAGGGCAGGGCTTGCTGAATTATTTTTTACGTGCATTAAACAGCGGCGCAATTACCGAAGAAGAAGTTTTGGCAACCGGTTTAACATTGGATGAAATAAGAGGCCGTTCCTTCAAAAAGATTTTAGAAAACAGAAAGAAATAATAAATGGATGTTTGGAAATTCATACAGGATAAATTATCGGCTGAGCAGCAGGTGATGTTATTGTATGTACTGCAGAGCGAGGGAAGTTCGCCGGGACGGAATGGATTTAAAATGGCCGTGGCCGCCGATGGCAGTATTTGCGGAACCATTGGCGGAGGCATTATGGAATATAAACTGGTGGAAAAAACAAAAGCCATGTTGCTGCAAAATGAAACAACTGTTTTGTTAATGCGGCAGTATCATGATAAAGAACACACCACTGACCAATCGGGCATGATCTGTTCGGGCAACCAATTAAATGCATTTATTCCGTTATCGGCTGTTGATAAAAGCAGTATTGATACCATTGTTCTGGATGGACAAAATACACTTCAGTTATCTCCAAAAGGAATAAGCATCCGGGAGTCTACACCAAAAGATAAAAATTTCAGCCTGCAATTTCAGTCTGATACTGATTGGGTTTATGCTGAAAAATTAAATCAACGAGCCATTGTTCACATTATTGGAGGAGGCCATGTAAGCCTGGCTTTATCTGAACTGATGTGTTTCCTTGGGTTTTACAGTAAAGTGTATGATGACCGCCCGGAATTGAATACCATCCTGCAAAACTTTTTTGCAAATGAAAAGATCATTGTTCCCGATTATGAACAGCTGGGCGAATATATTAAAGACAGTAAAAATGATTATGCCGTTATTATGACGGTGGGATACCGTACCGATAAGATTGCATTGCAACAACTGTTAAAAAAAGAATTTTATTACCTCGGCATGATGGGCAGTGAGTATAAAATAGAAATATTGATGAATGAATTAAAAGCCGAAGGAGTTCCGGAGGAGTTGTTGAAAAAAGTATTTTCACCCATTGGCGTTAACATCTACAGTAAAACAACTCCTGAAATTGCAGTGAGCATTGCAGCAGAGATTATTCGTGAAAAAAACAGGGAACAGCCTACAGGAAGAAGCTATTGACTTGTTTTTTAAATGGTATTTGCTCTTTTTCTCACAGCTTCTTCAACAACTCCTGCGCTTTAAACCAGGTAGCATTACCGGCAGGTATTTTATTCAGCCAATCTTTACAAACAGCTTTATTTTTTTCTTTAAGATAACTAAGCGCCATATAAAATGCCGCATCATTTTTGAATATTGATGTGCCATAGTATAATTGGGTAAGCTGAACTCTTGCTTTTTCAATATTACCGTTTTGCAACAAAGCAATGGCATAATAATATTGTACAAAACTATTCTCTGCAGTGTCTTTTAAAACTGTTTCAAAAATAGGTATGGCTTTTGCAAATTTTTTATTATTGAAATTTTCAACCGCTTGTTTAAGCAGACTATCGGATGCGGATCCTCTTTCTGCAATGGCTGGTATTTGTATGGCTGCATATTGTTGATACAGCTCCTCTTTTTTCCAGGGGTGCCAAACAGTAAGCAATAATGCTAAAACAAATACAGCAGCAACAGCAGTCATCCATCTTCTCCTGCTTAAAGGAATAATTTTTGCCTGTTCGGTTTTTTTGGAAAAATATTCAGCATTCATTTCAGTTAACGAATGCTGT
>JANMWP010000196.1:0-2817 GCA_031394065.1 Chitinophagaceae bacterium | reverse complement strand
CTATTCCCGTGCAGTACGGGTTGGTAATATTATTGAAGTGGCGGGTACCACTGCCATGGATGGAGATATATTAATAGGCAAAGGAAATGTTTACGAACAAACTGTTTTCATTTTTAAAAAAATTGAAAAAGCATTGATTGAAGCCGGTGCCACTTTAGCGGATGTTGTACGCACACGAATGTTTGTAACAGATATATCCCTATGGGAGGAAGTTGGAAAGGCACATGGAGAATTTTTTAAAGAGATTAAACCGGTTGCCACGATGGTGGAAGTTTCAAAATTAATAAATGATGACTTGATGATAGAGATTGAAGTTACCGCAATCGTTGCCGGTGATTAAATAGTGGGCTTAATAAGCTGTATCTGTAAAATTTAAATTAATATTGCGACTCAACAACAACTTAACCCATTATGAGCTTTTCTTCTTTTAATGTACCCTACCCGGTTGATGAACAATATAGTAAACGTATAGCCTATTTTTCGATGGAATTTGCAATAAGTCAGCCACTGAAAATATACAGCGGAGGCTTAGGTTTTTTAAGCGGTTCACACATGCGTAGTGCATACGAATTGCGCCAGAATTTAGTTGGTATCGGCATTTTGTGGAAATATGGTTATTACGACCAGGCACGCAACCAGGATCAAACCCTGCAGGTGCAGTGGAATGAAAAGATTTATAATTTTCTGGAAGATACCGGCATTAAATTCCAGATTGATATTCACGAACATCCGGTTTGGGTAAAAGTGTGGTATTTGAATCCCGAGACTTTTAAATCGGCGCCCCTTTTTTTACTAAGTACCGATTTGCCGGAGAACGATTATGTTTCTCAAACCATTACACACCGTTTATATGATGCCAATGTGGCTACCAAGGTTGCCCAGTTTATTTTGCTGGGTGTTGGAGGTGCCAGATTAATGGATGAACTGAACTTTAATCCGGAATTATATCATTTGAATGAAGCACATGCAATCAGTTCTGCATTTTATCTGTACCGAAAATTTGGAAATGCAGAAGATGTAAAAAAGCGATTGGTTTTTACAACGCATACACCCGAAGAAGCAGGTAATGAAAAACATGATATTCACCTTTGTGAAAAAATGGGATATTTCTGTGGAATGAAACTCGATGATGTTAGAAAACTGACGGGTATGGAAGGTGATTTATTTAATCATTCGCTGGCAGCTTTACGTTTTGCAAAATTAGCAAACGGAGTAAGCCAGTTGCATGGAGAAGTAAGCCGGCAGCTTTGGAAAAAATATGAAGGTATTTGTGAGATTAAAGCCATCACCAATGCACAAAACTGGCATTACTGGGCAGATAAACAGTTGTACCGGTTTATGGATGCACATAATGAAGATGGATTTATTGACCGTAAAAAATATTTAAAGAAACGTGCGTTTGATGTGGTGGCCGATCAAACAGGCAAACTGTTTAATCCGGATGTTTTTACGATTGTGTGGGCTCGTCGTTTTGCAGGGTACAAAAGAGCTGAATTACTTACAAGAGATGAGGAAAGATTTGAGGCGCTGTTAAGTAATCCAAAATATCCGGTACAGATTATCTGGGCCGGAAAGCCTTACCCGGTTGATTATCCGGCTATCAGCGATTTTAATATGCTGGTTCACCTTAGTAAAAAATATGATCATGTTGCAGTTTGTGTTGGATATGAACTTGGGTTGAGCAAAAGATTAAAACAGGCATCTGATCTTTGGTTAAATAATCCCAGGGTACCAAGGGAAGCCAGTGGCACCAGTGGTATGACGGCAGCTATGAACGGTGCTGTAAACTGCAGTACCAATGATGGTTGGATCTGTGAATTTATCAATCATGGTAATAACGGATTTGTTGTACCACCTATCGATTATGCAAGTGTAAGTGTGCACGAACAGGACGAGTATGATCTGAATAAGTTGTATGAAATTTTAGAGAACCAGGTATTGCCGCTGTATTACGATAACCCGGAAGTATGGCGTGAAATAACCAAGAACGGAATGAATGATGTTCGCTTTCAGTTTGACAGTAACCGGATGGCAAAGGAATATTATGAAATTCTTTATAAATAATAAATTACATCCCGATTTTTTCGGGATGTTTTTTTATAAACTAACTTTAACAGATGCAGCAATACTCAAAAAAATTAGAAATCCGCTGGGCCGATCTGGATCCCAATTTTCATGTACTTCATTCAAAGTATTATGATTTTGGAGCTTATTGCCGGATGGCATTTTTAACTGAGCATGGTATTACTCCTGTCATGATGATTGAAAACAATATCGGACCAATCATCTTCAGGGAAGAATGTATATTTAAACGGGAAATAAAATTTGGTGATGAACTGGAAGTGTTTTTAAAACTCAGTAAATGCAATGAGGATGGCAGCCGGTGGACGATGATACATGAACTATGGACAAACGGAGATACATTGGCAGCTTTAATTACCATTGATGGCGCCTGGATAGATACTAAAATAAGAAAGCTTGCTAAACCGCCTGAAATTTGTAAAGTGGGACTGAATCTTATTCCCGAGACTGAGAATTTTAATCAATAAAATTTCTGAATGTCGCAATGCCGACATTATTTTTTATTATCTCCTTCTAAATTTGCAATAAATAAATTTTATGATTAAAAAATCCACATTACTGTTTTCCTTTTTATTAATTGTTTCCTCCTTTGTTTTTGCGCAAACAGAAACAGTTTATCCCGATGGATTAAAAGTGGGCGATATGGCTCCTGATTTTAACGCAAAAGATCAGAACGGTAAAACCATAAGTCTTAAACAGGCATTAAAAAACGGGCCGGTTGTAATGCTGTTTTAC
>JANMWP010000191.1:0-2635 GCA_031394065.1 Chitinophagaceae bacterium | reverse complement strand
AAATACCTCCGATTGCATACACCTACTCAAAGAAATGTTTTACATTTGAAAATACAGACGCTGCTAAAAAAATATGATAACGATCCGTCAATTTTTTATAAAACATAAAACCATACTGGCTTACGGTATCAGCCTGGCTTTGCTGTTGATTTTGCTTAAGTGGCTCGAACTGCGTTTTGTAATGTTTGACCATGCCCTGGAAATATATGTTGGCGCAATTGCTGTTATTTTTACGGCATTGGGCATATGGCTGGCACTTAAACTAACCAAGCCCAAAATTGAAAGGGTAGTGGTGGAAAAAGAAATTTACATTGAAAAGGGCAAGGAGTTTGTTTTTAACGAAACCGAATTTACCCGGCTGGGTTTAAGTAAAAGAGAACTGGAAGTGCTGCAGTTAATGGCAGATGGTTTCAGCAATGCCGAAATTGCAGCCCGTTTATTTGTTTCGCTCAATACCATCAAAACCCATGCATCCAATCTTTTTTTTAAACTGGATGCAAGCCGCCGCACACAGGCCATTGAAAAAGCAAAGACACTCAGCCTGATACCTTAATTTTTTTCACACTTTAGTATGAAAATCAGCTTAAAAATTAAAAATCGCCCGAAAGTATGACGGGAAAAAGATAATTCTTTTTGATTTTTACATCTCAAACCAAAACATATTCAAATGAAAAAAGTAGTATTTGTTTACGGTATCATCGCAGGACTGATTGTTACCGGTATGATGGCCTTTTCCACCGGTTATTTTTGCGCCAAAGGAGATTTTGAAGGCGGTATGATCTATGGTTATTCTGCCATGATCATTGCATTCTCAATGATCTTTGTGGGCGTTAAAACTTTCCGTAATAAATACAATGGAGGAGCCATCAATTTCGGGAAAGCATTTAAAACCGGCCTTTTCATATCATTGATAGCCTCTACCATCTATGTAATTGGCTGGCTGATCAATTACTATTGCTTTATGCCTGATTTTATGGATAAATATGCTGCGGTTATGATTGCCAAAGCAAAAGCCAGTGGCATAAGTGCAGATGAGCTTGCAAAGAAAACAGCTGATATGACGCAGATGAAAGAATGGTATAAAAATCCTTTGTTCGTTGTATTGATGACTTATGTAGAGATACTTCCGGTTGCATTGGTGGTTACACTTATCAGCGCATTGATACTGAAAAGAAAAGCACCCAAACAAATACAAATCGCTTAGCTGATACCTTAGCATACTCACCAGTGTGATGGGTGACGGCGAGGCCCAGGCACTAACATTTTATCTAACAAAAAAAATAAAAAAATGAAAAAAGTAACAGGAATAGGCGGCATCTTTTTTAAATGCAAAGACCCAAATGCAGTGAAAGCGTGGTACAACAAACATCTTGGTTTGGATGCAGGCCCTTATGGGGCAAGTTTTGAATGGCGGCAATTGGATGCGCCTGAGAAAAAAGGTCTTACACAATGGAATGTGAATACCGAAGCGGCAAAAATGTATGAGCCTTCTACCAAAGACTTTATGATAAACTACCGTGTGGATGATTTAGATGCCCTGGTAGCGCAACTTAAAACGGAAGGAGTAACCATTGTTGACAGCATCGAAGATACCGACTATGGCAAGTTTGTGCATATACTTGACCTGGAAGGCATCAAGGTGCAGCTTTGGGAGCCTAAGGAGGGGGAGTAGGAAGTATGATTTTTTAATAGCTTTTAATTACTGTTAACAGTTTTTAAATAATGCCCGTTACCATCCACCACTGGTGGAAAGCTGCTGCTGATCTTTACAAATTTATCGCCGAGGGTAATTTGTTTTGTGCCTGCATCGGTTAAAACATCAATGGGCAAGGGCATGGGCAGGTTGGTGGCTTTTATGCCGTATTCATTAAACCCGGTTTGCAGTATGGTAATTTCCAGTTTCTTAGTTGTTCTTAAATAAAAATCAAATAGGGGTTTTAAATTTTTGCCGGCAGCTTTGCTGAACAGTTGCTCCACATCATCGGTGGTAACAAAATTGCTGTATGTGTATTGCGGGTCCGTGGCTAATTTTTTAAGTGTAGGAAAAAATAAGTCATCGCCCAGCACGTAACGCAGGGTATGCATAAAAAAGGCACCCTTGGTATAAATATCACCGATGTAGGCATCACCTGAGTTCATTTCTTCGCCCTGTACTATTGGTTTTTCATTGCGGATACCTTTTTTAATCATCACCATCATACTGTCGTAACCACGTTCTCCATTTGCTTCCCTGCAAAACAAGGCTTCGGAGTACACGTCAATACCTTCCTGTATCCACATATGTGCCCAGTCTTTATTGGTTACTTTATTGGCAAACCACTCATGCCCAAATTCATGAAACAGGTTTCCGGAGTAATCCCAGGTACCAACTTTGGTAGTTACAAATTTGGCCCTGTTCTCTCCATCACCATAGCTGATCATGGTCTGGTGTTCCATGCCTGGGTTGGGCACCTGTGCAATGCCTATTTTATCTATTGCCCAGGGATACTCACCTAAATATTTTTCCAGTATGCGGCAATCACGTTCCCGCATGTCGAGTATTTTTTCGGCAACGGCTTTGTCTTCCTCCAGCACATAAAATTTCATGGGCACTTTGTTGCCTTCAATGGTGGTGTAGGTTCGTTTTACAATGGCG
>JANMWP010000114.1:0-1805 GCA_031394065.1 Chitinophagaceae bacterium | reverse complement strand
TTAAAACTTCTTTGGTGCCTTCAAATGCATATCCTTTTTTTGAATAAGCCGGAAGAAAAGCAAACCCGATATCAGGATGATCCAGGTAATCACGTTTAATAAGTGTAACAACACCAATTGGCGTTTGGTTGCCCGGCAATTTAACAACCCTGTAATTTATTGCAGTGTTGCTGATTATTTTCTGAATGTACTTATCAGCATCTTCGCTGGTTTTTACATTTCTGTCGCCAATAAATTTTATCCAGCCTGCTGTATTTACCAGTTCAAAAATAAAACCGGAATCATCGGCAATAAGGTTGCGTAAAAACAGCCGTTCTGTTTTATAATTCGTTTGCATTTGTGCAGCTATTATTGACAACCTCTTAATTCTTCACTGTATTCGCTGATAAAAGATTTGCCATAAGTGCCGCCACCCGAATAATCCTGTTTGATGACAAAGAATAATCCTTTACAATAAGCATGGTCGTCTGTATTATTTCTCACCCACATGGTACCTCTTTTATAACGGGATAACGGAATTCCAAAACTGTTTTTTTCAATCTGCCAATCAGCATCCGAAACACCTATTTTATGAATTTTTAGAATCGCAGGATTTTTTAAATAGGCTTTCATCAATGCTTCAGATGAGGCATCACGATACTGGAATAAATTATTTTCCATCTTCAGCAGTGCTAATTTAGCCGAAACACTGGTTTTTAAATCATCCAGTGCAGTGTTGAGTTTTGAAACAGAACCGGCATTTGTATTCCAGCCTTTTTGAGCAGCAATATACTCCTCCCGTGCTTTTTTAGAAACCGCCCTGAACATCCAGCTATACGTTGTGCCGTTGTACAAACCGCTTGTACCGCCGGTAAAACTTTCTGCTGCCTGTTTTGCACTGGCAATTTCTCTTAAATAAATTTCAAACATTCTGGCAATGTCCGGATTTTCAACTTTTGATAAACATTCCAGCAACTCAACCCTGTCTTTGGCTACTAATTTCCATATGGCAGGGTTTTGTGTGTATGGCAAAAAAGTATTTGGCAGCACCGGAAATTCCTTGTCAATGATTTGAAACAATTCTTCCAGTTTGTTCTTTTCAGATTCATGCTCGGCATTGTCTTTTATGTAATAAGTTGGCCAGTTTGTGCTGCCTGTTACTATGGCTACTTTAAAATTATATTTCTGGCTGAAGCATAATAAATAAGCTGCAACCACGCTTTTATATTTACCGGTTCTTGTATTAAAAGCTTCTACATCAAAATAAGGATAAACAGAATTGGCTTTATACCATTTTAACGCACTCGGACTGTTTTTAATTTCCCATGCGGTAATATCTTTTGTGCCCAGCTGGTACATGCCATCTTTTTTTTGAAATACTTTCATGGTTTTTAATGCAGCTCCTTTATCAACTGCAATAACCATATCGTTTACATTTAAGTTGGCATTATAGGCGGGGTCTGCATTGGGGTTGAATAGTGGGTTTTCGGGGCTTTGTGCATTTGCAGCAACAACAAAAAAAAGCAGACATGTAAAAAAGGAAAATTTACAATTCATCAGGTTGAGTTTTTAAGGTTTTAAATATTAATTGCATGCAATTAAAAAAGATAATAAAATGGCAGGAACTTCAGTTAACCCGGTAAAAGTAATATTTGCTTTTTCTAAATCAAATATTTCAGTGTTTAATATTTAAGCTCCTGCCGGTTGCCTGTAGTATAAGACTGATGCTATAGCGAAGGTAATTTCACACTATTTATTTCATTTTTAAACTTATTATATTATATTTGTTGTCCACCTCTGAAATCTTTTATCCTCCCGAATATACC
>JANMWP010000102.1:0-1514 GCA_031394065.1 Chitinophagaceae bacterium | reverse complement strand
GTGCCGGGAGTTATAGTAAGCACTTTATCGCCCATTAATCCATCGGAACCGATGCTGGCAATCGCATTGGTTTTAATAAACTGCTGTACGCTTTTTTTTATTACCAGGTCAACCAGTACGGAGGTATCTGATATTAATTCTATCCCGTCAACCGTGCCAACATTGATGCCCGAAAAACGTACATTATTGCCTTCTTTTAATCCACTAACTGATTTAAACTGAGCTTTTAAATGAAAGGTATTTCCAAATAGATTTTTTTGTTTGCCTACAAAATAAATGGTGCCAATAAACAGTACCAGCCCAATTATTACAAACATGCCCAGTTTCCAGGTAAAGCCAGATTCTTTTTTCATAAATTATTTTTTTGTAAATATTCAAATGAAGAATGAGCGCACCCATTCATCATCACTTTTTTCCAATGCTTCGTATGTTCCTTCTGCATCAATCACGCCATCTTTTAAAATCACCAACCTGTCGCCGGTTAATTTTGCGCAGGCCATATCATGTGTAATAATGATTGATGTTGTTTTATTTTTTTTCTGAATTGCCAGAATCAATTCGCTGATCTCTCTGGAGGTAATGGTATCCAGGCCGGTTGTTGGTTCATCATACAAAATGATCTCGGGTTTTAAAATAAGTGTACGTGCCAGCCCGATGCGCTTGCGCATACCGCCCGATAGTTCCGAAGGCATTTTGTCAATAGCTTCTGCAAGGCCAACACTATCCAAAGCTTCTATGATAGCTGCCTCTACCTCTTTAGATGATATGTTTTTTAAATGCCGCTTTAAGGGAAATGCAAGATTTTCCCTTACCGTCATCGAATCATACAATGCCGAATTCTGAAAAAGAAAACCGATCCTTACCCGTATTGCATTCAGTTGGTTATTATCCAGTGTATTGATATCGGTGCCAAATACTTTTATATCACCTTTATCTGCAGTAACCAAGCCAACCAGGCATTTTATCAGTATTGATTTGCCTGAACCTGACTTGCCAAGTACTACCAGGTTCTCTCCTTTGTTTACTGTAAGGTCAACTCCTTTTAATACATCATTGTATTTACCAAAAGATTTGTACAATCCTTTAATATCAATCACCGGACCGGCTGTTTCGGCAATTAATGCATTATCTGTATTTATATTTTCCGTTATCATTTTATTTAGAAAAAAAGATCTGTTATCTGTACTGCCAGCATATCAATTATAAAAATAGTAAGCGATGCTGCTACCACAGCAGAGTTAGCCGCCTTACCAACACTCTCTGTACCGTTGGCTGCTGTGTATCCTTTGTAGCATCCAATTAGCCCAATTGCAAATCCAAAGAAAAAAGTTTTAATGGTTGCCGGAATGATGTCTAAAAACTCAAGAGAGTCCAGCACCTGCTGGAAGTAACGGAACAGGTTTAAATCGCTATGGATATTTACGCCCACATATCCGCCGTAAATACCAATGGCATCTGCAAAAACAACCAATACCGGAACCATCAGTGTGGTGGCCAGTATGCGGGTAACAACC
>JANMWP010000677.1:0-2293 GCA_031394065.1 Chitinophagaceae bacterium | reverse complement strand
TTTTGGTGCTGCCCGTAAGATCGAGAATGGTGGTTCACTTACTATTATTGCAACAGCATTGGTCGATACCGGTAGTAAAATGGATGAGGTGATCTTTGAAGAATTTAAAGGAACCGGTAATATGGAATTGCAGCTGGAGCGTAAATTATCGAATCGCAGAATTTATCCGGCTATTGATATTGTAGCTTCATCTACCAGGCGTGATGATTTGTTGCTGGATAAAGATACCTTCCAGCGCATGTGGGTTTTGCGTAAGCATATGGCCGATATGAATCCGGAAGAAGCGATTAATACGTTGTTGAAAAACATGAAGGGAACAAAAGACAATGCGGAGTTTTTGACGAGTATGAATGGATAAGCCTGAATGGATAATTTTATAATTGATAATGAATAATTTTCGCCGCCGGTTTTTAATCGGCGGTTTTATTTTTTGAACCAAGCTGTAAACCAATATCAACTTCATTGGCGTCGCACTCTTGTACAGTAAATCTTTATTCAGCATTACAGACCTTTTTATGTTTTATCTTAGCGAAACTTTTTTGTCATTTAAAATTAAATCAGCGAAATCAGGGGGCGAATGATTCAAAAAATAACCATAGAAGAATTTTTATCACTGGCAAAGAAATATCCAATTCTGGATGTGCGTAGCCCCGGTGAATATGCCCATGCACATATACCAATAGCACACAGCTTACCATTATTTACTGATGAAGAAAGAAAACAGGTTGGTACAGCTTACAAACAGCAAAGCCGGGAAGCAGCAATTAAAATTGGTTTGGAATATTTTGGCATGAAGATGAAAGCAATGGTTGAAGAAGCAGAGTCTTTAGTTAAGAGTAATAAGTCAGGAGCAAAGAATGCCCTTAACTCTGAACTCCAAACTCCGAACTCTTTACTCGTACACTGCTGGCGTGGCGGCATGCGAAGTGCAGCCGTAGCCTGGTTGCTTGATATGTATGGCTTTAAAGTTTATTTACTGGCAGGCGGTTACAAAGCTTACCGCAACTGGGTGTTGGCTCAATTTGAAAAAGAATACAACTTTAATATTATTGGTGGGTTTACCGGCAGCGGAAAAACTTTGTTACTGCACGAATTAGAAAACCAGGGCAAAACAATTATTGACTTGGAAGGATTAGCCAGCCATAAAGGTTCGGCTTTTGGTGCAATTGAAAATATGCCACAACCCGGGCAGGAGATGTTTGAGAACCTTTTGGCAGAAAAGCTGCAAGCTGCGAGCTATGAACTTCAAGAAAAATCGGGCTCCGGTTCCCCCTTAAGGGGGTTAGGGGGTTGTGTTTTTCTTGAAGACGAAAGCCAACGCATCGGCAACCTGCAAATACCTATGCCGCTTTGGTACACAATGCGTAAGTCGCCTGTTTCATTTATGGATATCCCTTTTGAAGCAAGACTGGATTATATAACAGAAGATTACGGAAAGCAAAAAAAGGAGACTTTAAAAGAAGCAATTCTTCGTATTCAAAAACGCCTGGGCGGACTGGAAACAAAAAATGCGTTAAATTTTTTGGAAGAGAATAATTATAAAGCCGCTTTCCGCATCTTACTCAGCTATTACGATAAATGGTATTATAAAGGCCTCCATAACCGGGAAAATATTTCATCGCTTTTAAATAAAATACCCTGTGCAGGCGTTGATACAAAAACCAATACCCAAAAACTGTTATCATGCAATATTGTAAGTGCTTTCTGACCAGCTGTTTTATTTTGCTGTTTGCTGCAATGTCTTTCTCTCAGTCTTCGCCAGATATGACAGGATTATGGACAGGCCTGATGTTTAATGACACCACCGAACTGAATTACCGGTACGAAATTGCCATCAGCGAAAAGAACGGAAACCTGATTGGCTACTCACAAACTTTTTTTATACTGGATAACAAGGAATATTACGGAGTTAAAAAACTTAAAATTACCATTGATGGAAATGAAGTAATTACACAGGATCTGAAACTGTTAAAAAACAACTATCCCATTAAACCACCCAAGGGAGTGTATGTTATAAATGTTTTGAGTTTTGAGTTGAAAAATGAGGTAATGATATTAACCGGTTTATTTGAAACAAATCGTACACGTAATTATTCTCCGGTAACAGGTTATGTCCATGTTGAAAAGAAGACTGAGTTTAAAAAATCTCCATTGGTAAATCAATTAAAAGAATTGGGACTGGAAAACGATCTTTCTTTTTTACCGGTTGAAAAACCTGAAGAAGTAACTGCAATTGCAAAAACTGAAATTGTAAAAGAAAAACCTGAAGTAAAAGTAAAGCCGGCTGAAAAAG
>JANMWP010000076.1:0-5862 GCA_031394065.1 Chitinophagaceae bacterium | reverse complement strand
CCTGGTTCAAACATTTTTTAAAGAAGATGGCAAACCGATATATTTTATACTGCCGGCCCTTACCATGATAACCAATATGCTTCCTGCTGTAATTAATAACTGGTATCGGGTACATCGCAGGCCGGTTGCCACCGTGGTTTTTTCTGTTTCTCAAACGCTGGTTACCATCGGGCTCTCGGTATGGTTTGTAATTATTTTACGCTGGCATATCACAGGGGTATTTGCAGCATTGGCTATTTCATCTGCTGTATTCAGTCTGGTTGCGTTGCAACAAATGCATGGATGGTTGAATGTTAAATATTTCAGCAAAGAAAGATTAAAACCAATGCTGAAATATGCATTGCCATTTATTCCTGCGGCAATAGCTTATTGGCTGCTCAACAGTACCGATTCGTATTTCCTGGCTTTTTTTAAAGACAAAGCCGAAGTTGGCCTGTTTGGTATTGGTGCCAGTGTGGCATCAGGCATTGTGCTTTTCACAGGCGCATTTCAACAGGCCTGGGGGCCGTTTGCTTTTTCAATTATGAACGATGATAATGCAAAACAGGTATATGCTCATGTTTTTTTACTTTATGGTTATGTAATGGGTTTTTTGGCAGCTTCACTTATGTTGTTTGCACCCGAGGCATTAATGTTATTAACTGCACCGGCATATCACGATGCTGCCTGGGTAGCAGGTATTTTGGGGTACAACCTGGTTTTAATTGGCTTTACCTATATCGCTGTTATTGGTACATCCATTGCAAAAATTACAGCACCATACGGAATTGCTATGCTGTTTGCAACAATACTTACAATAATTTTAGACATAATCCTGATTCCGAAATTTGGTAAAGAAGGGTCTGCTATTGCTACCGTGGCAGCGCAAATCATTGTACCGGCCTATCTTTTTTATAAGGGCCAAAAAGTTTATCCTATTCCATATAAATATGCCGAAGTATTAATAGTCATAATCTCTATGGCCTTTGTTGTGGTTATGGTAAGGTTTATTAGCTTTGACAGCATGGCTTTACAAATTGTAGTAAAAATAATTACAGCTTTACTGCTGCTGGCTTTTGTTATTGTTGCCAATAAGGCAAAATTAATATTGGTACTGGCAAGGGTAAAAAAGAAAAAATAACTTTAATTAAAAGTACGATACTAAACTTATGTGTGGGATAGCAGGAATAATAGCGGCTGATAAAAATGAAATTGATTTACAGCGCCTCAAAAAAATGACAGATATCATTGCCCATCGGGGCCCTGATGGTGACGGACATTGGATAAGCCGTAATGCAAATGTAGGACTTGGGCACAGACGTTTGTCAATTATTGATCTCAGCCATGAAGCAGATCAACCCATGCACTTTCTTGAAAGATACCATTTGGTATTTAATGGAGAAATATACAATTACCTTGAGTTGAAAGAAACACTGTTAAAACAGGGATATCACTTTACAACTGCAAGTGATACGGAAGTGTTATTGGCTTTGTATGACATGGATAAAGAAAACTGCCTGCAATTACTGGATGGAATGTTCTCCTTTGTAATTTACGATGAAATACAAAATGAGATATTTGCTGCACGTGACCGCTTCGGCGAAAAACCTTTTTTTTATCATCATGTAACAGGCAAACATTTTATGTTTGGCAGCGAAATGAAATGTCTTTGGGAAGCTGGAGTAGAAAAAAAAGTGAATAACCGGATGCTGTATAATTATTTAACGAATGGTGATCTTGATAATCCCAACGACCTCAGCGAAACTTTTTATGAAAACTGCATTAGCCTGCCGCATAGTCATTATATCAAATTATCTGTTGCAGATTGTACATTATCTGTAAAACAGTATTATGATATTCACTGGAAGCATACCAACCATTCCATTACCATTAAGCAGGCAAAAGAAAAATTTCACGAATTATTTTATACATCGGTGCAGCGCAGGCTACGCAGCGATGTTACTGTGGGAAGCAGTTTAAGTGGCGGACTTGACAGCAGCCTCGTTGTAGCCGTTATAGATTCTTTAAAAGCAGGAACAGGCATGCAGCAGGATACATTCTCAGCAGTTTTTCCGGGGTTTAAAAAAGATGAACGTAAATATATTGATCATGTAATTGCAACAACAAATGTTAACCCGCACTTTGTACAACCTGCTGATGAGGGACTTATTTCATCAATAAATAAACTTAACTGGCACCAGGAAGAACCTTATGGCAGTGCGAGCATTTATGTACAGTATTGTGTTATGCAACTGGCAAAAGAAAATAATGTTACCGTTTTACTTGATGGACAAGGAGCAGATGAAGTGCTGGCAGGTTATCATGCCTATTACCCGCAATATTTTAAAGAGCTTAAAAAAAATAACTCTAAACTTTATCAGCAGGAATTGAAAGCTTATGCTGATAAATATGCCGGCAGCGAGATAAACAAAAATTACAACAGCTCTTTTGCTAATCGTGTAAAGTATGCAGCAGGCAATACACTGCCATCCGTTCGTAAATGGTATCACCAGATAAAAGATCCGTCTGCCGGTATGTTAAATCCGGATTTTATCAATGCATACAAAGTCAACTATGAACCGCAGCATCAGTTTTCTTCACTTAATGAAAGGCTTTATTACAGCAGCTTTAAACAAGGGTTACAGGAATTGCTTAGATATGCAGACAGAAACAGCATGGCTCATAGCAGGGAGGTAAGGCTTCCCTTTCTTTATCATGAACTTGTTGAATTCCTTTTTAGCTTACCGGCGCAAATGAAAATTAATGATGGATGGACAAAGTGGATTATGCGTTATGCATTTGAAACAGAACTGCCTGCCGAAATTTGCTGGCGCAAAGACAAAATAGGATATGAACCTCCTCAAAAAAGCTGGATGGAAAATGATAGTATAAAAAATAAAATGGCAGAAGCAAAGCAGAAGCTAACTGAACGGGATATATTATCAAAACATAGTGATAGCAAAATAATAAAGTCTGCAAAAAGTATTGAAAAAAATAACTGGAGATTTTGGATGGCCGGGGAATTATTTTAAAACAATTTTTCCTGCATTGGTTTTATATCGATTAGAGATTAAAATTATACTGTCAGCCTGAGCTTGTCGAAGGCGGGTTCACAAATAAAAGAGGCTCTTTTCCAAATAGCCCCGGTTTCGACAAGCTCAACCTGACAACTTTTATTAGGATAGATTTAATTTCTAATTGGTTTACAGGATTAATTTAAATAAGGAATCAATTAATGAGAATTGCTTTAATAACATATCTGTATGGAGAGAAGAGTAATTCCATGTCGGGTTTGCGTACCGAAAGCTGGGTAAAAGCTTTTGCCAAAGCCGGCATTCACGTAACGGTGTTTACCAGGGATTGGAGTGATAGCAAAGAAGTTTTGGTAGGCGAGCACATGGACTCAACCGACTACACAGATATTATAATAAAGGAATCAGAAAATATCCGCACCATATACCTGCCTTATAAAAAGCCTTGGGAGCCGTCAAACGTATTTATAAAAAAACTGCACAATAGTTTTCTTGCAATAACCGGGCGTTATAATACAGAAGCAGATATTACCCAATGGTATGATGCGATAGCTGACGAACATAAAAAAAATCCCTTTACACATTTTATTACATCCTGTCATCCATTCAGCAGCCTGATACTTTTATGCAGGCTGAAAAAGAATTTCAGCAATTGTATTACCATGGCCGATTTCAGGGATTATATCAACATTAACCTGCTGAATCCTGCAATACAATTCAGCTTATTTTCGAAACTGATAATAGGCATTCAGCAAAAATGGATAACGCATTATGTTAAGAAAACAGATTTAATAACCACGGCCAGTGAATCTATTTCGGAAAAATTTCAGCAGGTGCATGGATGTAAAAATGTAACAACAATATACAACGGGTTTGAAGCAGATATTTTTGATAATATTCAGGAAACAACACACAATGATGTATTTAATGTTTCAATGATTGGCACATTATATAATTACCAGGATATAGATTTTATGCTTGATGGGCTTACCCTGTTTTTGGATACCCATAAGAACCGGACTGATATCATGATAAATTTTATAGGCCTTGATTATTATCCGCAGGTGGCTATGCAAATAAGGAACAAACTTATTGCATTTGAAAACATGGTTAAAATTACGCCCCGCCTGAAACGGAGTGCCGCAGTTTCGGTAATGAAAAACAGTGGAGTGTTGTTTTATGTAGGATGGAAAGGCTGGAAAGGAATATACTCTGGTAAAATATTTGAATACCTTGGCGCAAAAAGAAATATACTTATTGCACCCAATGATCAGGATGTTCTGGAGAAGCTGGTTAATTACACAGGGTCTGGAAAGCTGGCCGATACCCCCGTTGAGATGAATGATATATTAACAGCGTGGTATGAGGAATGGTTGCAAAACGGAAAATTAGCATACCGGGGAATTGAAGAACGGATTGCATTGTACACCAGGGAGGCGCAGGCTGAAAAATTACTTGAATGTCTGCAAAGCAAAAAATAACAGCCCATTAGAAAATAAGCTGAAAAACAGGTAAGAGTTACTTAATTTATATTTGTGAAAATACTTTTGAAACATACAGCTAACATAAAGAGAAAATGAGAAAATTAATAGGAAGATTTGTACCGGCTTTTATTAAACAGTGGAGAAATGAATACCTTAAAAAAAGGTACCTGCATATGATAAAAGTAAAACCTCCTGAAAAAGTATTTGAGCATATTTACAAAACAAAATATTGGGGAGAAGATGAAAGCGTATCGGGTGCAGGAAGTACTTTTCAGCAAACAAAAGAAGTGCGGAGAATTTTGCCCGAGCTGTTTAAAAAATATAACGTGGCATCCTTCCTTGATCTTCCCTGTGGCGATTTTTACTGGATGGTAAAAGTTAACCTGGAAGGAATTGATTATACCGGTGCAGATATAGTAAAGGATATGATTGCGGAGAACCAGGTAAAATATGCTACCCAAAAATTAAATTTTAAAGTGATTAACCTGCTTACTGATGAATTGCCCGCAGTAGATATGATGATGTGCCGGGATTGTTTTATTCATTTATCAACCGAAAATATTTTTAAGGGACTTGAAAATATTAAACAAAGTAAAATAAAATACCTCTTAACTACTTCTTATGTTGACAGAACGCAGAATTCAGATATCCTCACCGGCCAGTGGAGGGCCTTGAATCTTTTAATTGCACCTTTTAATCTTACTCCAATAGAAATAATAAGTGAAAAATGTACAGAGGCTGATGGATTATACCCCGATAAAAGCCTTTTGTTAATTGACCTGGAAGCCTGGAGAAATAAAACTGTTTAAAGATGTTTAGATTTAACACTCATTGTGGAAATGTTTTAACAAAATGAAAGTACTACATATCATCAACTCTTTAACCATTGGCGGCGCAGAGATATTATTAACCAATTCTTTAGCCAAAGGAGGATTACAGGATTATGTTGAAAATATTATTTTGTATTTTCAGGGAGAATCTGAGTTAGCAGATAAAATAGACAAGCGGGTTACAGTAATTAATTTAAATTATAAGGGATGGTATTCATTTGGTACTTTATTGATGAAGATACGGGAGACAATAAAAATCCATAAGCCCGATATTATACACACACACCTGAATCCGGCCGGATGGTATACAGTATTGGCCAGGCCCAAAAATACTCCCCAGATACATACACTGCACATCTCTTACAGTGATAATACCGATACAGATAAAGTGAGGCTTTTTTTTGAAAAGAAACTGCTGCTGCAAAGAAAAGATGCAAACCTTATTACACTCTCGGAACTGTTAAAAGAAGATCTGAAAGCCTCGGTTAATATAAAAGGCAATGTCTTTGTGCTTTCTAATTTTATCGCAGATGAATT
>JANMWP010000067.1:0-4583 GCA_031394065.1 Chitinophagaceae bacterium | reverse complement strand
CCAGCCAGTTACCGGTTGGCGAACTTGCATCGGTACTCGTTTTAAAAAGATAGAAACCATCTTCTGCATCAGTTTGTACCGTATGTGAGTACAACTGGCCTTGCGGTGTAAATAAACTAAACTCAACCGGATGGTCTTTTGGTAATTTGCCCTGTTTATCTTCTACAATAAAATTCAGGTACATGGTATCACCGGGCCGCCACACACCGCGTTCTCCAAAAATAAATCCTTTAATACCGTTCTTCACTTCTTTGCCACTTACATCAAAGCGGCTGAGTGTCAGCGAACTTCCGTCATCTAATTTTAAATAACCACGTTCGTTTCCTTTTCGTGCAATTAATAAAAAAGGTTTTCTTTTTAAATCAATATTTGCAAAACCATCGCTGCCGCTTTTTCCTTTGGCGATGATGGTTCGCTGATAATCCATGATCTCAATGTCAACACCATTCATAGGCTCGGTGGTAAGAATATTGCTAACGGCAACCATCAGGCTGTTATCATTGCCACGTTTGGCGGTAAGGCCAATATTGCTTGCTAAAATATTGCGGGTTGCCCAGCGGTCTTTGTTGTAATAAGATTTACTGGCGGGGTCATCCCTGCGTTCCCAGTTGTAACCAAAAGGGTAGTAGCTGTCATATCTTTCCCAAAATGCATCATCTTCATCAACGCCGTTATTATTGGTTTCGCTATAATCCTCTCCATAATTTTCTTCTTGGGGCTCGTCTGCTTTTGCAGTGGTATCGGTTGATTGATACAAAGAATATTCAGGACGGAAACCGATGGTAACTTTATAAATAGCGCCCTGCTCAGTTTTTAAATACTTGTCAATGTCTAAAGAAAAATGTTGCCTTTTGTGCAGGTCCAAAGTTTTGTCATCATCAAGCCTCAATGTTTTTTGAACGATTGGTTTACCAACTCTTCGCAATTCATTATTACCACCCAAATCATTTTCCTGTAAAAACTGCGGCACATTATTTTCAAAAATTTTAATAATGCTGATGTCAACTGCATTTAAGTTGATGGATTCAAAAGGTAAAACCAGTCTGCCGCTGTTGGGTAAAATATTTCCTTTGCCATGAATTTTTACCGAAGGCATCCTGTTTTGAAAATTAATATTGGATGTAAATCCTTTAGCCAACACATCGCCCCAGGAATTTTTTACACCGGCATTGATGTTTACTGTATAGTTGCCATCCAGTTTTCCGTTACCAAAAACTTTTACTTCGCTGCCATTGATGGTATAGGAAATATCTGATTGTCCGCTGATGGTTATCAGGCCGGTTAAATCCTGTCCTACAGCAATCATGTCGCTGAATTGAACCGATGCATATTGCTGTGTTTCATTTACAGCAGCCACATCTAAAACTTTAAAATCGCCTGCTGCAGGCACTGCCACAGATGCTTCGCCTTTCACATCCATGCTCATGGGCTTGCCATCCCAGCTGAGGTCAACATTGCTTACCGATTTTAACCGGTCTATATTTTCAATGGTATACCGATGCGTTTTTGTAGCATCATTATGTTGCCAGCTTATTTTAAGTGTATTGTTATTTTGAGAAGCAGTTAATAATTTTTCTACTGATTTTCCTTCTTCAATATCTGCTGTTTCCAGTTCGCCACTTAAGCTCATTTTATTTTTTACGCCACTGCTCCGCAGGCCATCATTACCCACTTTAAAAGAAGGCTTAACCGTTTTCATGCTGAAACGGAATTTAGAAAACTTGCCGGTTGTTTTGGTAACCTTGCCAAGTTTGAATTCTACCTGGTACATCTGGTCGGGTTTTAACCAGCTATCGGGCTTAAACTCAATGGTACGGGCATCCAGCCAGAAAGCTTTTCCTTTTACAGATGGGGAGATATCGAACAGATCATCCTTAACGGCTTCGCCAACGGCATGTGTGGTGTTGGCATCGGCAGCCAGTTTAATTCTGATTGCAGATGTTTTGGAAATGGTGCCTGTTGTGTATGCATCAATGTATTTGCTGAAAGCAGGATCTACATCAATCCACTTGTCTTTTTTGCTGCATGAAAAAAGAAACAGGATTACAGTTACAAATAGCAGGGAGTGTAAAAAAGTTGCTTTGAACTTTTTGGTACGACAGCTTGGGTCGAGTTTCATAAATTTGAAGTTGATTGTGAAGTTGGTTGACATTGATGGACTCACCAATATCGGCATTTTTTATTTGCTATGTAAATGTGAAGAGAAAAATTGATATCTCCAATAGGGGGAGAAATTAATTTTAGTTAAACAATTTATAAAGCCGGGAAATGCTGGTAGTCATAAAGTCATTGGTCATTGGAAATTGGTCATTGACAAATGACTCAATGATCAATGACTTTGTAGTTGTTTTTTGCTAGAGCTTTGTTACCACAACGTTGTAGGTGCCGTTAGTGAGAGAAGAGGTTGTTTCCTGTGTGTAGCCATTAGCCGATGTCTGGATGATCTTTACTTTTATTTCCAGGTTGGATGGGAAGTTGATCTTGTTCTCGTTTCTGATAACTTTATCCAGTTTGAGGGTATAGGAACAGTTGTCCTGCCAGGAGATTTTAAAACGTACCACTGCTTTCAAAGCATCGCTGGTTTCGGTTTGGTACATGCTGTTTCGGTCGGCAATGGTAACCACGCCGGCCCGGCTATCGGCGATACGGAATTTACCTTCCCGGAATTTGGAGCAGTCGGGGGTTTGGCTGAAGGCTGCTAAACCGGAAATAAGGAATAATAAAAACAGGGGAGCTATCTTCAAAATTTTAATTTATTTTCTGATCCTTTTATCAGGATTTCTGTAAGCACAATGTACAGAATATATAATTACTGTTTCAGCTTCAATTTCGTAAACAACCAGGTATGGGAAACTTTTTAATTTTATATCCCGGATGATTTTTTGTTCATCAATAAAACCATAATAATGGGGATGTTTGCTTATTTCATTAAATCGTACAAGTAATTCAGCCAAAAAACGATCGCCTAAACCAGACTGGATTTCTTCATAATAATTGTAGGCTTCTTTAGCATCATCTGCAGCTGCTTTCAGGGTAATTAGCCGGTAAACCATTATAATTTATTTTGGCGGACATAGGTTACGAAATCTTCAGCAACAAGTGTTTCGGCTTCGTTGTTTTTATATTCGTTCCGGCGGGCATAAATGGCAGCGAGTTCATCCTTGTTGTATTCAAAATCGGGATTGATGCTGTCTTTTAGAATGGTATAAATAGCTTCCAGCTTTTTTTCATCGGCTGTATCTATGTACTCATGGAGCGTTTCTTTTATTTGCAGTGCTGCCATAATTTTTTTATTTAATCAAATTTACTTGATTTATTTCAAACTTTACAACACCTGGTTCCTCAACAAATCCTCAAACTCATCTCTTCTTCTTATCAATGTAGCTTCGCCATCTTTTACCAACACTTCAGCAGGCTTAAGTCTTGAGTTAAAGTTACTGCTCATTTCAAAACCATAGGCTCCGGCATTGTAAAATACAAGCAGGTCGCCTTCTCTTACTTCATGTAGTTTTCTGTCCCAGGCAAATGTATCGGTTTCGCAGATGTAACCGGTTACAGCATATTTTTTTTCTTCACCGGCTGGGTTGCTGATGTTTTCAATTTTATGATATGCATCGTAAAACATAGGCCGTATCAGGTGATTTAATCCGCTGTTGATGCCCACAAAGGTTGTTGCGGCATTTTCTTTTAAAACATTTACTTCGGTGATCAGATAACCTGCGCCACTTACCAAAAATTTGCCCGGCTCAAACCAAACCTGTAAATGCCTGCCATCAGGATTGGGGTGATTGCTGAAAGCTTCCTTTACTTTTTGTGCCAGTAAGGGCATATCCGTTTCTGTATCGCCATCTTTGTAGGGTATTTTAAAACCACCGCCAAGGTCAATAGATTCCAGTTCTTTAAAAGAAGGGATAATGTCAAATAAAACTTCAATTCCTTTTACAAAAACAGCTACGTCTTTTATATCGCTGCCGGTATGTATGTGCAGGTTTTGTATGTGTAGATTATATTGCGATACCACTGCCAGTATTTTTTCGAGTTGATCTACCGGTATCCCAAACTTACTTTTATCATGCCCGGTAGAAACCTTCAAATTACCGCCACCCATGATATTGGGCCGTAGTCTGATGCCCACGGGGTAACTATGTCCAAACTTTTCACCAAATTTTTCAAGGTTACTCAGGCTGTCAATATTAATATGCACACCCAGTTTTTGTGCTTCTTCAATTTCTGTAAAATGAATACCGTTACTGGTGTACAGGATATTTTCGGCTTCAAAACCGGCAAGGAATGCAAACTTCACTTCATTAATAGAACTGCAATCTACACTACAGCCAATACTTTTAATGTGCTTTAAAATATTGATGTTGGTTAATGCTTTGCAGGCATAAAAAAACCGGGTATCAGTTTGAGCAAAGGCATTGGTAAGCTTTTGGTATTGCGCAGTTATATGCGCTGCATCGTAAACATACAGTGGTGTACCAAACTCTTGTGCAAGGGTATTAAGTTGTTGATGTGATAATGACATGTTGCGAAAATAAGAAACGAATCGCTGATTATGATGATTGGGATGATTTCGCAGA
>JANMWP010000049.1:0-2018 GCA_031394065.1 Chitinophagaceae bacterium | reverse complement strand
AATTTTACCGGTAAAATTACCATACTAAATACAGGTGGGTGCATTTAAAATTGTCGCAAGGGTTGCCAACCTTTTAAAAGTCTATTTCAACTTAAGAACTCATTTATCAAGGTTGGCAAACCTTTAATCAAGTGCGACAATTTTAAATGCACCCAAAAATCAAATGCTATTAATGAATTTAAATAGAAAGGATATTGCAATTTCAGTAAACCGTTTATTAATTTAACCGTTGCCAATTTATTTCTTCAAGAAGCTTGCCATTGCTGTCAATACAAACATAAGCCGCATAGGCAATTATATTCAGAAAATTTGCTTTTGATACCAATAAATCAATTTCCTTTTCATTCAGTCTTAGCAGTTGTGCCGGGTATAAAAATGCTTTTATTTGCACCAGTATATTTTCCTGTTTTCCGGTTGCCCTCAATACTGCATCATCAGGCCCAAGGGATTCCTGGAGTACATTATAATAACCGTTTTCCGACAGCCATTTTTCAACATAGATAAATCCAATTCGTGTAATTTCTTTGGGGTCTAAATTTTCCATGTCCAGTTGGTTTCTGTACCAAATATATACTATTTTGATTTAAACAAGTATTTATACTTGTATAATATAGTATTTTCCACATGTAGTTAAAAACTAGCTTTTAAAGGTTTCAGTCAGGTATCAAATTAATTGGAATAATAATTTCCCACCGGTTTTTAATTGTTGGATTCAGCAAATCGGTATTCAGCAAATGCGAAAACCTTATCCCAAAACTTACCGGAAAAGCATTCCATATTTTAGTGTCGAAGTAAATTTCGGCACCGGTACTGCTGTTATTAATTTCGGTAAGTATATTGTTAACTCTGGCCTTTGCATTGGTGTAATCATAAAAAGCATTGGCCCTTATGCGCTGAAAATAAAGTAGGTTTGCAAAGCCCCAATCGGGATAAACAACCGGCAATTGGTAATTTACTCCGAGTTTATACATACGCCTGGTGCTTAAGGCCTGGTACCCGCGGGAATAAGCAAAATTTTTACTGAACAGATCAGCCAATGTATCCCTGTTTTGATACGCCGTATTGATTACGAGACTATGGTTACGACCAATACCCGGAAAATAAAAAGAAGCATGTGCAACAAATTTGTGGCTGTTACGAAAATTAACTGCATCCCTGTAATCGATTGATAAAGCCTGGGCCCACCTTGGATTAACCTGCTGTTTTGCCTGCTGGCTAATATTACTGAAACTTAAAAAGGCATTCAAATAATTTATAGCCCGGTTATTAAAAATATTTTTACCAACACCCCTGTAATAATATTGTTCCGCATTATAGCCACCGCCAAAACTTAAAAATTTATTGGTTCGACCGCCAATAAATCGCAATGGAATTGAAATACCGGCTTTTACAGTTGCCGCATTATAACTTACTGATTTACCAAAAGCAGTATCCACTGTGCGGTTAAAACTCTCTTCGGCACCGGCAGTTAAAACAGGGAACCAACCGGCAAATGCAGTAGTAAAGCCAATGGTATGGCTTCTGTCCGTTCTGTTGTAGGTATATGTAATATTATTTTTAAAACTGCTGAGTATATTATCACTGTAAAAAGTGTAACCATATTCAGGATCATCAACTACCGGTCGCCAGCTGTGAAAGTTAAAAAGCCGGAATGATTTCCGGTATTTTGTAACAGGAATCTTTACATTTTCAGCAGGAATGCTTTGCTTTAATGTATGCAAAACCCCAACACCAGGCATTTGTAACAAAGAATCGGCAAAATATTTATTATTGACCATTATTAAATTAAGTGCAGGAAATGCACGCCAATCTTCCTGCTTTAAATTTATACCTGCCAATTGGTAACCACCGGCCGTAAAAGCCGATACAAGCAATGCCCCTTTGGCATTAATACTGGGGGCATAAATCCCATTGTTGCTGTTGGTTAATTTGAAAATCTTTTTATTTTGTATGTTAACTGCAAAAATTTCATCGGTATAATCATGCATCGCATTAAAATAAACCGTATCACCTTTTAC
>JANMWP010000042.1:0-3958 GCA_031394065.1 Chitinophagaceae bacterium | reverse complement strand
TAGTCTTTTAAAATGAGTATTCCCAATTGGCACATTGGTAATATTTGCAAATTTGCACATTTAAATTATGTCTCGTCCGGTACAATATAATAATTACATAAAATTCGAAGGTATTCCGGAAGGATACATGGGCGAAGGCTTTATGGCAACCAATTTAGAAAAGGTTGTTAGTCTGGCCCGTAAAAATTCCATTTGGCCCCTGCCTTTTGCAACCAGCTGTTGTGGTATTGAATTTATGGCCACAGCTGCCAGTCATTATGATTTGGCCAGATTTGGAGCAGAACGGATGAGTTTTTCGCCACGCCAGTGCGATCTGATGATGGTGATGGGTACCATTGCCAAGAAAATGGCACCAATAGTAAAACAGGTTTATCTGCAAATGGCAGAGCCACGTTGGGTTTTAGCCATGGGGGCATGTGCATGTTCAGGCGGAATTTTTGACAGTTACTCCGTTTTGCAGGGCATAGATCAAATCATCCCGGTGGATGTATATGTACCAGGTTGTCCGCCAAGGCCCGAAGCTGTATTAGATGGCTTTTTGAAGATACAGGACCTGGTAAATGCTGAAGGGCTGAGGAGAAGAAATAGTGACCAGTATAAGGAATTATTAGCTGGATATGGGATACAATAGGCCCCTCCAAACCTCCCCCGTGGGGAGGCTTAAAGAGGCTTTATAAAATAATTAATTTTCAAATTATTGAACTGTTCAAAACCCTCCCCCTCGGGGGGAGATGGAGGGGGCTGTTATGACTAACGAAACCATACAACTGAAACTGACTGAAAAATTCCCTGATCAATTAACCGATTGGCAGGAGCCTTATGGTATGCTTACTTTTACTGCACCCAAAGACCTGAATTTAAAAGTACTTCAGTTTTTATATGATGATGCAGAACTGAGATTTCAGTTTTTAACCGATTTGCAGGCTGTTCATTATCCTGATAATAAGGGAGCAGAACTGGCAGTGGTATATCACCTGCATAACCTGGTTGATAATGTACGGATACGTTTTAAAGTGTTTACTGATATTGAAAAACCTGATGTGTATAGTGCTACCGCATTGTACAGCGCAGCCAATCACATGGAAAGAGAGACATACGATTTTTACGGGGTAAACTTTGTTGGCCATCCAAACCTTATCAGAATATTAAATGTTGATGAGATGGATTATTTTCCGATGAGAAAAGAATTTCCATTGGAAGACCAAAGCAGGATTGATAAGGATGATGAGATGTTTGGAAGAGGATAAAAATGACTACACATGTTTAAACCGAAACCAAAATATAAGTTGCATTTACTGATTTTGAATCTTGCTTTGTGTGTAATTGTTGCTGCATACAATTTTTACGGCTTTTACGAAAAGCAGGTTGGAATGAAAATGATTGGAGGAATTATATTTGGAGTTGGGGCAATTGTTTATGCACATGACTTATTTGAATTCATTAAAAATAAAAAACGCATTAATAGCAGCGGTGTATGAGTGATCACATTTTATTACCGGAAGGAAGTATAGAAAAGCAAACCACCACGCTTAACCTGGGGCCAACGCACCCGGCTACGCATGGTGTGTTTCAGAATATACTGGAGCTGGATGGTGAGCGTGTGATGAAATCCACTTCTACCATCGGTTATATTCACCGAGCTTTTGAAAAAATTGCAGAACGCAGGCCACTGTACCAAATCACCCCGCTTACCGACCGTTTGAATTATTGTTCATCGCCCATCAACAATATGGGCTGGCATATTACCTGCGAAAAATTATTGGGATTAACATTACCCAAAAGAGTTGATTACTTAAGAGTAATTATCATGGAGCTGGCAAGAATTTCAGATCATCTTATTTGTAATTCAATTGTGGGTGTGGATAGTGGTGCGTTTTCAGGATTTTTATACCTGATGCAATATCGTGAACTAATCTATGAAATATATGAAGAAATATGTGGCTCCCGTCTTACTACTACTATTGGGCGTATTGGCGGTTTTGAAAGGAATTTCACTCCTAAAGCATTCGAAAAACTCGAAAAATTCTTAAAGGAATATCCTAAAGTTTTAAAAGAGTTTGAAAACCTGTTTACCCGTAACCGAATATTCATGGATCGTACAATTGGCTGTGGGCCTATCTCTGCCGAACGTGCTTTGAATTACGGTTTTACAGGTCCTAACCTGCGTGCTGCCGGTGTAGACTATGATGTACGTGTGCACACTCCTTACAGCAGTTACCAGGATTTTGATTTTACCGTTCCGGTTGGTACTACCGGCGATTGTTACGATCGCTTTTTGGTACGTAACGAAGAAATGTGGCAGAGCCTCAGCATTATTGAACAGGCTTTTCAGAAAGTGAAGGAATTTAAAGGAGCCGAAGCAGAGGTTTTTCATGCCGATGCGCCTGCTTATTATTTACCCGAGAAAAAAGATGTGTATACAAAAATGGAAGCACTCATCTATCACTTTAAAATTGTAATGGGCGAAGCCGAAATGCCTGTTGGCGAAGTGTACAGTTCTGTGGAAGGTGGTAATGGAGAACTTGGATTTTACCTGATCAGTGATGGCGGAAGAACACCTTACCGTTTGCATTTTCGCAGACCGTGTTTTATTTATTACCAGGCATTTGAAGAATTGGTGAAAGGTGGTATGTTGAGTGATGCGGTAATTACCATGAGTAGTTTGAATTTGATTGCAGGAGAAATGGATGCTTAATATGAAAAGAATATTTTTATTATTGATCGCCGGGTCATTTATTGCAACAACAATACATGCACAGCAAAAAACGCCTTTTGGTGATGAAGTAGGAATTTTGGATGGCATCATTAAAGCTTACTACGATGTGGTGACGATCAAAAAAGGAGAGAAGGTAAGTTATCAAAGAGATAGTTGCCTGCATGTGCCTAATGCAGTTGTGGGGTTTGCAAGAACTGATAAAAATGGAAAGGCTGATTTGAAATTGGTTTCTTTGTAAAAATTTCATGAGGATTCGGATGCCATGCTGGAGAAGGATGGTTTTTATGAGAAGGAATTGGCAAGGCGGGTGGAAAATTACGGAGCCATTTATCATGTGTGGAGTACGTACGAATCGAGGAATAGTGCAGAGGAGCCGGTTTTGGAAAGAGGAATCAACAGTATCCAGTTGTTTTTTGATGGAGTAAGATTCTGGATACTTTCTTGGACCGTAAATAATGAAACAAAAGAATTGCCGATGCCAAAAAAATATTTAAAACAATAATTGAATAATGCAATTTTCTGAACAAAAATTAAATGAGGTAAAGGAAATTATTTCCCGCTATCCCGAAGGCAAACATAAAAGTGCCCTGCTGCCGGTATTGCATCTTGCTCAGGAACAATTTGGCGGCTGGCTTGATGTGCCGGTGATGGATTATGTGGCCTCTGTTTTAAATATTGAACCTATTGAAGTGTACGAAGTGGCCAGTTTTTACAGCATGTATAATTTAAGCCCAGTTGGTAAATATATGTTTGAGGTTTGCCAGACAGGGCCATGCATGATCAATGGCAGCGATGAAATTATTGCCTACATCAAAGAAAAACTAAACATTGGCGTTGGCGAAACAACAACTGATGGTATGTTCACCTTAAAAACGGTAGAGTGCCTGGGTGCCTGTGGTTATGCACCCATGATGCAGTTGGGCAAAATTTATAAAGAACATTTAACCAAAGAAAAAATAGATGCCATCATTGAAGAATGCAGGGCAAAAGCAAATTGATCATTGAAAAAATTACTGACAATATTATTTTTCTTTCTCGTTGCATTTGCAAATGCACAAACCGATGAAGAAAAATTGATAGCAACAGTAAAAGAATTTCACCAGGCGCTGGTTAATAAAAATACAGTTTCTATAAACCAGCAAACTGATAAGGCTTTGAGTTACGGGCATAGCAATGGCTGGATTGAAACAAAAACTGATCTAATAAAAGACCTGGAAACTGGATATATTAGTTACCAGGATT
>JANMWP010000005.1:0-3662 GCA_031394065.1 Chitinophagaceae bacterium | reverse complement strand
TTAAAATATTTTCATTGCCGGCAATGCGGTTGCCAATACAAAAAAATGTTGCCTTTGCCTGTTCGGTTTTCAATATAGCCAGAATTTCTTTTGTGTAATTTTCTGCCGGACCATCATCAAAGCTGATGGCAATTTCTTTTTTACCTGTATCAGCTTTACAAACAATTTTAATAAAGAAATTGGAGCCCACATAATAACAACCCCAGAAGACAATAAGTGAATAAGCAATAGGCAATAAGCAAAGGATATAAATTGGCAAGCTGTATTGTATGTATATACCAACTAAAACAGCCAGCAGTGCAATAAAAAAAATATTTGTGTTGCGGAAGTTTAACATGCCGACAGCAAAGATAAAGAATGATGTATGCCCTGGTAATGATTATAAATTAAAACTTTATTTATTTTTTTATCTCCTGTGCCGGTAAAATTCAGTGCAGCAGGTAGTTTGCCCGATCTGATAGTATTTGCAGCCAGCCACATGGCAAAAGCCGCAGCCGTTGGATACTCGCCACACAAATGTTTATAATCAACAGCATCTTTATTACTGAAAACAGTTTTAGCCAATTGATCATATACTTCGTCTGATGAAGCATCTCCGTTTTTTCCGGTGATGATTAAATCAATGTCTGCAATACTTATTGAATGACTTTCTAAAAAGGAAGATATCTGTTTCTCTATTGCTGCAACTCCTTCGGGTTTATAAAAAGTGTGCAGTCCATCCAGTTTTGCATAATCAGTTGCTGAAGATTCATTGGCGATTAAGAAAAAAGTAGCCCCTTCCCCGGCAATGGTTCCCTTTGTTTGTGTTTTATAAATATCCAGGTTTGATACCGGCCCCTGTTTGTACAAACCCAGCCTGTTTAAAATGGTATGGCTGCTGTTGGTAATTTCATCAATAGCTCCAACTAAAACATTGGCTGCATCTTTTTCTTTCAGCAGCATCATGCCGTCAAGCAAGGCACTTTCAAAAGAAAAACCGCGGTGCACAAATGCATTGTTGTAATTATTACATTGCAGCATTAGTCCAATTTGTGCACCAATTGTATTGTGGGTTGATTGTATAAATGAAGTTGGTGTCAGCAACTCTTCTTTAAACTCAACCATCTTGCTTAAAAAAGAATTCGTGTCTTGCAGGCAGCCATAAGCAGTGCCGGTAACAATGGCATCGGGCACTTTAATGCCGGCTTCCTGTAAACATTCCATAGCTGCTGCCACACCCATGCGTATGATGCGACTCATTCTGCGGATCTGCTTTGGGTCAATAAAATCTTTGTAATCGGGCTCAATGCAGGCCAGGCGGTTGCCGGTATATTCAACAGCATCAGCCAATGGCTGGTGGCCAAAGGTTTTTTGCGGTGAGATATTTCCTGTTGCGCTGATGTACATTTTTATTCTTACCTATTTTTAATTTTTGAGTTGTCAGGTTGAGCTTGTCGAAACCGGTGTATTTTATGAGCACACCGTCTTCGACAGGCTCAGACTGACAGTCTTTAATTTTATTGCGATTCTATTTTTATTCAACTTTTGAAAAAATTAATGATGAACAATTGCCGCCAAAGCCAAATGAATTGGAAAGCACGTGTTTTACTTCCACATTTTTTAATAAATCCGTTACCGGTACAAATGGCAAATCAACCATGGGCGTTTGCAAACGCAGGTTTGGAAAAATAATACCATGCCGCAAAGCCAAAATAGAAAATACAGCTTCTATACCACCGCTGGCTCCTAATGTATGCCCCGTAAATGTTTTTGTTGAACTCATTTTTGGATAATGCGGATCAAACAATCTTTTAATGGCGGTTCCTTCGGCAATATCATTGTTTTGCGTACCCGTACCATGCAGGTTGATGTAATCTATGTCATCCGGATTCAATCCGGCTTTCTTTAATGCCCCGCTCATGGCTAAGTAAGAGCCGTTACCATCGGGCGATGAAGCTGTTTGGTGATAAGCATCATTGGCATTACAATAGCCGCTTAAAATAATATTGGGTTTATTTTTTAATGTAGCTGCAATTTTTTCTGAAACCACCACCACATAACCGGCACCTTCACCAAGATTAAGCCCACGGCGATTTTCATCAAATGGCTGACAAAACTGTTCATCAACAATCATCAAGGTATTAAAACCATTCAGTGTAAATTTTGTAAGCGAATCGGTGCCGCCGGCAACCACCACATCAACAATATTATTTCTGATAAGCCTGGCGCCAAAAAAAATGGCATTGGCAGATGAGGAACAGGCGGTACTGATTGTTGTAATGTAATCTTTAATGCCCAATGCATCGGCAACCAGTTCTGTTACGCTTCCACATTCGTGATTGATAACATCCCGAAGCCGGCCTTTATTATTATCGGGTAAAAATTCTGTAAAAAAATTTTCGGTTTTATCCATGCCGCCGACCGAATTGGCCGAGATAAATCCGCAACGCAGGTCGTTTATATTTTCTATACCTGCATCAGCAAGTGCTTCCTTTGCTGCAATTAAACTTAATAAAGCAGTGCGGCTTTTTAATTTTGATAACCCTGCAATTTTAGAAAGTTCTTCATTGCTGAATTTTACTTCGGCTACAGGCAATCTTTGGCGATGTACCGAATCGAGACAGTGCATCTGATCCATTCCTGCCCGTTCGTTTTGCAAGGCATCCAAACATTCGGCAACATTATTACCTATGGCCGAAATGATACCTGCACCGGCAATAAAAACGGGTTCATTATTCTTAAGCATTCTGGGCTTGATGAGCAGTTATATATTCAGCCATGGTTCTAACCGTTTTAAAAACCTTAGGGCCGTCTTCTGCATTGGATAATTTGATTTTATATTGCTGCTGCAATAAAACGATTAATTCCAATGCATCTATTGAATCGAGGCCAAGTCCTTCAACAAAAAGAGGTTGGTCATCTCCAATATCTTCGGGTTTTGTATCCTGTAAATTCAACTGGGCAATGATCTGTGTTTTCAGATCCGACATTAATTTATCCATTTTGTATTTTTTCCTTTAACCCGCCTTCGACAATCTTTCGACAACCCTTCGACAAGCTCAGGGTGACAAGGATGACTCGGCTGACAGCTTTATTTTAACTGATATATTTTATTAAGATTTTCTTTTGTAAAATTAACTGAATTGGCGCTTTTATCTTTCTCTATTAAAAACAAAGTTGCATTATACTTATTGTACAGCACATCAACCCAGCCACAAATACAGCACTGCAATATATTATTATTAATCAGGTTGCTCACATATTGTTCAATAAATTCTGCATCAAAGCCGGGAAAAATGAAAAATGCATTCTCGCCCTTAAAATGATGCCTGATGGATATTTCGCCAATTACAATATTGGGTAATGTGTACACAAACTGGGCCGGGCTGGCTATGGTTTTTGTGGTTTCGTAATATTTTATATCCGTATCAAGGCTTGAGTTGGCATTGGATAAGACAATTCCGACATCTTCGGCAATATATTTTTCTTTATCAAAACTGCCCTGCAATAAAATTTCGTTTGCCAGCCAACCCAGTTTACTAAGATTATCCATCTTAAAAAATTTGGGGTACTGCAAATCAAAATGCCGGTAAGCTGCAATCAAAAATTCAGGCAGATCCGCTTTGCCTTCTTCAAATACAGGCAGCCCGTTTTTATAAACACTTTGATTGCTGACAATGCAA
>JANMWP010000716.1:0-1521 GCA_031394065.1 Chitinophagaceae bacterium | reverse complement strand
ATAAAATCCACGCAATGCCCCATTCTGCAAAAAATATAAATGCCTGCAAACATTTCCCTGCGTAAGCAGCAATTCATTTTTGTTCAGTGTAATTTCTGTAAAGCAGTCCTGCAAAGCATTTTCGGCTTCGGAGCTAAGCTGGTGATAGGCTGTGATATGGGTTAAAAGCTGTTGCAATGCAGGTTATAATTAATGTCCTTCCAGTATTTTCTTTTTTTGATCTTCATATTCATCTTCGGTTAAATCGCCATTTACATATAGCTTATACAGTTTTAGTATTTCGTCAGAAATATTTCCTCTTTCTTTATTTCTGAATTCATTGGGTACAATCAATTCGCTGATTACTTTCATCGAATTTTCAATGGCATGGTCAAAAGACATGTGAATATCCAGGTAATTTTTTGAGCCATCTTTAAAAGTAATGGTGCCGGTTATTTCGATATAACCATTGTACAATACCGAGATACCAAAGTTCTTCAACTCTTTAACCAGCATAGTGGAATTTGCCAATGAACCGGATGTGGCACCCATCTTAATATTTATAAACCGGTAATTGCCGGTTCTGGAACTGCCTTTTCCAAAACGCAAAGTCTGCCCTTTGTATATTTTAAAACCACTGGTGGTATAAAGGGTATCGTTTTCAAACCGGGGAACATTTTTTTGTGCCGATGTAAAAAAAGGCCAAAGCAGCAGAATGAATATTATTTTTTTCATACAGTAAGATCATTACTAAGGATAAAACAAATTAATGCCATCATGTTGTTGCATGATAATGATGTTGGGTAAACCGGTTCCATCCTTTTTTTACTTTAGATTCAACAGCCCAGTGCATGCTGCCATCCACGCCGGGCCAGTATATAAAGCGTGCAAGGCCGGCAGGCATCTGTGCTTCAAAGCAAATGGCTTCGGCATGTACATCTTTGCCGTCGGAAACAGAACCCTCAGATCTTTTACCATCTGATGTAAATGACCAGAACGAAACCTGCCCATCGTTCACTCCATAAATGGCATGTTCTACATAAGCACTTTTACCAAACTCCCAGCGGGCGTTTAGTTCTATGTATTTACCACCCAGCACCGTTTTAAAAGTACGGATGCATTTTAACGGGCCCATGGGCGAATCGGTTTGGGCCACCCAACTGCCAAGTAATGGTTGCATAAAACCCAGCTTGCCGGGGCCTTTTTTCCAGATTGGTTTTTTTGTTGCCACGATGTTTTATTGTCTGTCTAATAATTTTTTCTTTTGTGCTTCATATTCTTCTTTGGTTAAAGCACCGGCTTTGTATAAGTCAAACAGTTTTTTTATTTCATCGGCTATCAGTATATTTTTTATTTCATCAGGCGCCGGTTGTTTTTTTGTTTCAGCTGCTGCCGTTTGTTTTTTTATTTCGGGTGTTGCTGCCCTTGCGCTGCGTTTTATTTTATTTGCTTCGGGCACGTTTAGTTCACTTGGTAAGCCGTCATAATCTTCGGTGGCCCTTTCAAAATTCATCACAATGTCGGTTTCTTCCTGCTTACCAT
>JANMWP010000681.1:0-2231 GCA_031394065.1 Chitinophagaceae bacterium | reverse complement strand
ACTGGTTTCTTTATCCATTACCGGAATATTTTCAATATCATATTTACGCATCAGTTCAATAGCATCTGCCACTGTATTTTCTTTGGTTAAATGAATTAAACGTTGTGTGCCACGGCCTGCAACCAGGTCTTTAAAAGTTTTCACATCTAAAAAACCCCTTTCAAGCATCCATTGGTCATTATAAACCTTGCCTACATAGCGGCTGCCATGGTCATGAAAAATCAATACCACTACATCGTCTTTCTTAAGCTGATCTTTTAATTGCATCAAACCCTGTAAACAACTGCCGGCACTATATCCGCAAAACATGCCTTCTTCTTTTGCAATGCGCCTTGCCATTACGGCACCGTCCTTATCTGTAACTTTTGTAAAGGCATCAATAACACTCATATCATAATTTGCAGGTACAAAATCCTCACCAAATCCTTCGCTTATGTAGGGATAAACTTCTTTCTGATCAAGCTCTCCTGTTTCAAAATATTTTTTTAACAAAGAGCCATAACTATCTATTGCCCATACTTTTATATTGGGATTTTTTTCTTTAAGGTATTTGCCCGTTCCTACTATGGTTCCACCTGTTCCGGTAGCCACAACCAGGTGGGTTACTTTGCCTTCTGTCTGTTCCCATATTTCGGGCCCGGTTTGTTCGTAATGAGCATCCCGGTTGGCTAAATTATCATATTGGTTCACATACCAGCTATTGGGCACTTCTGTTGCCAGCCTTTTTGATACAGAATAATAACTCCGTGGATCTTCAGGCTCTACATTGGTTGGGCAAACAATCACTTCGGCTCCAACAGCCTTTAAAATATCTGCTTTTTCTTTCGATTGTTTATCAGTAGTGGTAAAAATGCATTTATATCCTTTTACACAGGCAGCAAGGGCCAGTCCCATACCGGTATTGCCACTTGTACCTTCAATGATGGTACCGCCGGGTTTAATTTTTCCTTCCTGCTCAGCTACTTCCAGCATTTTTAATGCCATCCGGTCTTTTATGGAGTTACCGGGATTAAAGTATTCAACCTTTGCCAATACGGTGCAGGGAAGGTTTTTAGTGATTTTATTTAATTGAATGAGGGGAGTGTTACCAATGGTCTCCAGGATATTATTTAGCCACATACAGAATCGTTATTTGCGGCAAAGGTAATTTTTTAAAAGCAGATGATTTGAATAAAAATGGCTTTAAAAAAATCCTTTTTATTGAAACTTAATTTTTAATGATTGTTATTTCCACTCTCCGGTTTCGCCATTGCTGATTGGTATCGGCTGGTCTGGTTTCGCCGTAATAAGAACTGTTTATTCTGCTTGCAGCAATATGATAGCTTAGAAAATAATCTTTAACAATATTTGCCCGATCTGCCGATAAATTCATATTTGCTAAACTTGTACCAAGGTTATCAGAATGGCCGGTGATATTAATGCTAAGTGAATTATCTGTTTCCAGTATCTGTACAATTCTTTTTAGTATTTTATAAGCATCCGGCAGTAGTATCGATCTGTCTAAATCAAAATAAATACTGTAAGTCATTGAATCAGCCGAAATATTAACCAATTCGGCTCCTTCAATAAAAGGTAACGGGCATCCACTGTTTTCTGCACTTCCTTTAATAAGCGGGCATTTATCAAATGCATCAGTTACACTATCTCCATCGCTGTCTTTAGTTGTAATCTTATTCACCGGAACGGTAACAACTTCCTTAACTGACCGGACTTTTTTATTGAACGTATAGGCTACCTTAAACTGTGTAGTATAATATCCGTCTTTATTACCCGGGTTGCCCCTGGGAAGCTTTAGATTGGCCGGATAAGCTCCACCGCCCACTTCATTTCCACGCCAGGTAAATTTAGAAGTTAAAGGGTTCCTTGCATCCAGTAATGCTTTAGGCGGATAGCCATTGGTACTTACATCATCAAGGTAATCAGTGCCGGTAAAGCGATAATTAAAATCTACAAGAAGCGATATATTTTTACCGGCGGCAATCTTTACTCCAAAGCCCAACGGAATCTGTACAGCAGTCTTACTATACATGCCGGGATAGCCTGAAAGGCCCTGGCCTTCGGTTCCCAACTCACGCAGGTATTGTTTTTTACCGGCTATATCTTTAGCGTAAGGGTTAAAAAACATAGCACCAATACCGGCAGATAAATATGGACTAAAGCCATGTTTTTTCATATTGAGTAAAAAATAATCCAATGATAATGACAAATCAAAAACATTGGATGAAAAACTC
>JANMWP010000676.1:0-4599 GCA_031394065.1 Chitinophagaceae bacterium | reverse complement strand
TTCAATAAAACAATTATTTTTACAACAGAATACAACCATTAAACTTAACGCTTATAGAGGTAAGTCTACCTAACCAAGACAAATCAAAACGCATGAAAAAAGTAACTTTGAAACTAACTGCCTTAGTTATGTTACTGGGAGGAACAATAACTGTATCTTATGCCCAGACTAACAAAATAAACGTTGTAACATCTGCTGTTCCGTTTTTACGTATTTCACCAGATGCCCGTAGCGGTGGTATGGGAGATGTAGGTATTGCGACAGCACCTGATGCAAACGCGGCTTTTGCTAACATAGCCAGAACCCCATTCACCACAAGTAAATTTGGTGTCGCTATTAACTATACTCCATGGTTAAGAGATTTATCAGTTAATGATGTTTTTTTAGCATCTTTAGGTGGATATTATAAAATCAGCGATGGCCAGGCCATTTCTGCTTCATTAAGATATTTTAAATTAGGAAGCATTCAGTTTACTGATGCCTTGGGTAACGACTTGCAGCAATACAATCCTAAAGAATTTGCAGTAGATTTGGGCTATTCAAGAAAACTAACCAAAAAATTAGCTTTGGGTATTGCCATCAGGTATATTAACTCAAATTTAGCCAGCGGTAATTTTGGTGGACAAAATTATAAAGCAGGTTCTTCAGTTGCAGGCGATTTACATTTATATCATCATGGAGCTAAGGAAAATGGCCAGGGATTAAACTGGGGATTAACCTTAAGCAATCTTGGTTCTAAGATTTCTTATTCAAGTGATGCAACCCAAAAAGATTACATCCCTGCAAATCTTGGTTTAGGGTTGGCTTATACTAAAGTGTTTGATGAATCTAACAAAATAACATTTGCTTTGGATTTAAATAAATTACTGGTTCCAACACCTCCGGTATTAACCGGTGCTAATCCAACTCAGGATTCTATCAATTTAAGAAAATACCGTAATCAAAGTGTTGTTAGCAGCTGGACTAAATCTTTTGGTGATGGTGGCGGAGCAAGTCAGGAAATTCAGGAAATTAACATTGCCGTTGGTGCCGAATACTGGTATAATAATCAGTTTGGTTTCAGAGCTGGTTATTTCTACGAAAACCCAAACAAGGGTAACAGAAAATATTTTACAGTAGGAGCAGGAATTAAATACAATATTGCTGCCTTAAACTTCTCATATGTTTTCCCTACAGGAAGTGGTACAAGCCGTATTCCATTATCTAATACTTATCGTTTTGGTTTAGTATTTGCAAAATAATTAAATTCTTTTCATATAAAAAAAGCGTCAAGCCTCAGGCCTGACGCTTTTTTTAGTTTTTAGAGTCAATCAAAATGCGGATATTTACATAATAAAATAAGCGATGTCATATAGAATTGGTTCAGGGGTTGATTATCATCAGTTAGTTGCAGGAAGAGATTTATGGATAGGTGGTGTAAAGATTCCGCATACTAAGGGTGCTTTGGGCCATAGTGATGCAGATGTATTATTACATGCCATTTGCGATGCAATGCTTGGTGCTTTGGCACTTGGTGATATTGGATTTCATTTTCCTGATACAGACTCCTCATTTAAAAATATAGACAGTAAAATTTTATTAAAAAAATCTGCAGATCTAATAGAATCAAAAGGGTATAAAGTTATTAATATTGATAGCACGCTTTGCCTGCAGTCTCCCAAAATAAAATCGTATGTTTCGCAAATGCAGCAAACTATTGCAGATATATTGCATGTTACAGTTGCAGATGTATCTGTTAAAGCAACTACTACCGAGCAAATGGGTTTTATTGGCCGGGAGGAAGGATTAAAAGCATATGCAACTGTTTTACTTGGATTGAAATAAACTAATTATACTTTTGAAAAAATACATTCTTTCAACTTGCTTTTTAATCAGTGCTGTTTTTGTTTTTGCACAAAAGCAAGCCAACACGTGGTATTTTGGAAACCGTGTTGGGCTTGATTTTAATCAATCGCCGCCATTAGCATTAAGCAATGGAACAGCAAATTCCAGCGAAGGTTCAGCAGCAATGAGTGACAATAATGGTAAGTTGCTTTTTTACACCAACGGAGTTAATCTGCAAAACAGAAAGCATGAAACAATGCCGAATGGTTCTGGTTTAAGGGGAGAAGTGAGCAGCACAAACAATACCGTAATTGTTCCAATGCCGGGTAATGACAGTATGTACTATTTGTTTACTATTGGATCGGCTTTTGAAGAAATTCCTGTTTTTTCTTATAATATTATTGATATGAAAGGAGACGGGGGTTTTGGTTCAGTTGTAGTAAAGAATATTGAAGTTGAGGATACCGTGCTGGAAAAAATTACAGCCATCAGGCATTGTAATAAAAGAGATGTGTGGATTGTAATACAAAAATGGAATACCGACCAGTACTACGCCTATTTGCTTACATCTGCAGGTTTAAATCTATCGCCAGTTATAAGCAGTACCGGCTTAATTATTAGTGGTCAAATCAATAATGCAATAGGCACTTTAAAATTTTCAAGTAAGGGAAATAAATTAGTTGCCTGTCATGCGTTTGATAATGATGCTGTTCAGCTAATGGATTTTGACAATACAACTGGTGCAATTTCAAATTCCCTGATTATTTATCCAAATGTTATTCCGCATCAGCCTAATTTTATTGGTGTATATGGTGCAGAGTTTTCGCCGGATGGTAAACTGCTCTATGTATCTTCAAATAATTCCAATTCAGATCCATGTACATTGTATCAGTTTGATATTACTTCAAATAATGCAGGTGCCATTCTTGCATCAAAACAAATAATAGCACAAACAACACCCTGGTATGCGGGTGCTTTACAGCTGGGGCCAGATCAAAAAATTTATATGGCCATGTGGAATGACAGTGCAATTTCTGTAATTGATAATCCAAACACTTATGGTTCGGGCTGTAATTTTGTTTTTAATAAAATTCAGATGGGGTTTTCAACTAATTTTCCTGTTCAGTTTGGCTTACCAACTTTTATGCAGAGCTATTTTGATCCTGCTTCAAATCCATATGATTTTGCCAGGGCAGGTAATTGTTCCGATTTAAATGTTTCCTTTACTATCAGCAGACTCAGTGGAATTGATTCTGTAAAATGGAATTTTGGTGATATGGGACAATCGCAGGCACTACAGCCAACTCATACTTATGCTGCTCCTGGTTTTTATGATGTAAAGCTAATCGTTTACAAAGTAGACTGTTCTGGATTAAACGATACAGTTACCCGTAAAATATGGATTGCAGATTCGGAAAATTTTTTAGGTGCAGATACATCCAGTTGCAACGTATTAACATTGCAAATAGGTGTGGATGAGATTTTTGGAGTAAATTATTTATGGAACACCGGCTTCAACGGAGGTAAAATAACAACAACCGGTTTTGGCGACTATTGGCTGGAGCTGGAACAGAATGGATGTAAAGTAAGAGACACGATAAAAGTTACACCCAGACCCAGGCCTACTGTAAATCTCGGTATAGATACAACCATCTGTAAATATAAAAGTATTGTTTTAAAAATCGAAAGTTCAAACTACAATAGTTACCTGTGGAGTACCGGAGAAACAACAGCTTCGATACTTGTTAATCAAATCGGCACTTATTATGTTAAAGTAACTCAAAATTCCTGCGAAGCATCAGATACATTACAGGTTTTTCCCGGTGATTGTGATGTATATATTCCAACTGCTTTTACTCCCAACAATGACAATCTAAATGAAACATTTGGAGTTATCGATAATGTTACCCTTCAATATTTTTCTATGCAGATTTACAGTAAATGGGGTCAATTGATTTTTAGCAGTAACGATGTCAACAAAAAATGGGACGGTACTTTCAAAGGAAAAAAAATGCCAAATGGGGCCTATTTGTGGATGTTAAATTATACAAACATCCATGGAAGAAAATTCTATGACCAAGGAACAGTTATGATTATTCGTTAAACTTTTTCATAAAAAACGGTTGTTGACTTATTTACTTTTACTTGGTTAACTTTGCCATTATGCAAACTGTTCCTGTCAATATAATAAACATGTCTTCAAATCCATTGCCGGCATATGCAACTGCAGGTTCTGCAGGTATGGATTTAAGAGCTAACCTTGCAGAATCTTTAAGCTTACAGCCCTTTGAGCGTAGCCTGATACCCACTGGTTTGTTTGTTGAGTTACCAATTGGATACGAGGCTCAAATACGCCCCAGAAGCGGGTTGGCGCTAAAGCAAGGGATAACCTGTTTAAATTCTCCGGGTACTGTTGATTATGATTACAGGGGGGAGTTAAAAATAATATTAATCAACTTAAGTAATACGGTGCAGCTTATAAATCATGGCGATAGAATTGCACAAATGATTATTGCTAAAACAGAAAAGGCAGAATTGCTTTTGGTACCACAATTAAATGTATCACAAAGAGGTGATGGTGGTTTTGGCCATACAGGCAAAGAATAAAAATAATTTAAAAAATGATGAAATTCATAAGCACTGCTATTTTTTTATTGATTTTTATTTTCTCAATAAACAGTTGTAAAACTGTAAAACAAATCAATAAGGCTATTGCTACAAAAGATACCACAGCTGTTATCATCATCGATCAATCAAAGGTAGATTCAATTTTAA
>JANMWP010000666.1:0-2096 GCA_031394065.1 Chitinophagaceae bacterium | reverse complement strand
GAGTTTTGGTGGAGCGGTGTGGTGAACGAAGGGCAGAAAATGCCTCTCAGTAAATCATCCGATTACAGCCTTGATCTGTTTGGAAATAACCACAGCAACCAGGTACAGCCGATGTTGCTCTCCAGCAAAGGCCGCTATGTTTGGAGCGAAGAACCTTTTAAATTTGAAATAAAAAATAACCAGCTAACGGTTACCGGTACTGGTAAAGTTGACAATGGAAAAGCAGGTAATACCCTGAGAGAAGCACAACAGTTTGTTACAAAAAAATACTTTGCACCATCAGGTAAACTGCCGGATACGCTGCTATTATCAAAGCCACAATACAACACCTGGATAGAACTGACTTACAACCAGAACCAAGCAGATGTTTTAAAATACGCACATGCTATTATTGACAATGGTTTGCCACCCGGCGTATTGATGATAGATGATACCTGGCAGGAAGATTATGGCGTTTGGGATTTTCATCCTAAAAAATTTCCAGATCCAAAAGCAATGGTAAACGAATTGCACAACCTTGGTTTTAAAGTAATGGTTTGGATTTGCCCTCTTGTAAGTGCCGACCAGGAAGTATATAGAAAACTAAAGGATAAGAAAGCATTTTTATTAAATCCTTTGCCCGGCGATAATGCAAGCTGGGAGCAATCTAAAGCCTACCCCTTGTTGGTACAGTGGTGGAATGGTGCCTCTGCAGAACTTGATTTTACAAACCCGGTGGCAGTGGATTGGTTCAATGAAAAATTGAATTATTTAAATTCAGCCTACGGGATTGACGGTTTTAAATTTGATGCAGGCGATGCAAATCTTTATCCTGTAACAGCACTTACAAAGGAAAAAATTACACCCAATAAACATTGCGAATTATATGGACAGTTTGGTTTAAAATATCCTTTAAATGAATACAGGGCGATGTGGAAAAATGGAGGACAGCCGCTGGTACAAAGGCTTTGTGATAAATCACATTCGTGGGAAGATGCACAAACGCTAATACCAAATATGTTGTTAGGCGCAATGGTTGGGTATAGTTTTAATTGTCCTGACATGATTGGCGGTGGCGAGTGGACATCGTTTAAAGAAGGCAGCCCGGATTTACAAACAGCGTTAATTGTACGCTCTGCACAAATACATGCGTTAATGCCCATGATGCAATTTTCTGTAGCACCGTGGCGCATTTTAAATAAAGAAGAATTCGCAGCAGTAAAAGATGCAGTAGCCACTCGTACAAAATTTACACCCTTAATAATGGAGCTGGCAAAAAATGCAGCACAAACAGGCGAACCAATTGTACGGAGTATGGAATATGAATTTCCTAACCAGGGCTACGCACAAATAAATGACCAGTTTATGCTGGGCAGCAAACTATTGGTAGCACCTGCAACTGAAAAAGCGCAAACCACCAAAAAGGTTTTTTTACCAAAAGGAAAATGGAAAAGTGATGAAGGAAAAATGTACAAGGGAGGCCAGGCAGTAACCATTGATGTGCCATTAAAAAGACTGCCTTATTTTGAGTTGATAAAATAATTTTTTTTCTCATAAATTCGCCTGTCTGGAGGCTTTTATTATTTATGGTAACACACAACAAGTAACATCAATAAAAAATCATGAATAAAAAATTAGTAGCTGTTCTATGGATATCAGCACTGCTGTTTTGTAAAACAGTAAATGCACAACTTTCAAAAGATTATGTTGAAGCCCCCGATCCGCACCCGGATGAAAAAGCAGACTGGCAGGCAGTTTCAAAAGGTGTGCAAAGCAGTTTTGCAAACCCACTGATTAAATTTCCCAAAAGCGCCATCCCGATGTTGACGCCCCAACAAAGCTGGAGTGCAACTGGCTGGAAGGGCGAACGCATTTTTACACAGATCATTTTATGGAGTGCCCGGTGCAAGTGAGAAAGTTAGTTTTAAGTTCACCAATTTTGCATCTGCTAAAAAAAATATATTGCCAGCCTCTATTGCAAAAGCACAATTTGTGCGCAACGTATTAACAGATGAATTTGGCGGTGGCTGCAATGCAAGAAAGCCGGAAGACTTTTCTGTATCGCTGGTGGCAGATGTAATAGATAACATTACTGATATAACAATACCAGCCCACAC
>JANMWP010000641.1:0-5185 GCA_031394065.1 Chitinophagaceae bacterium | reverse complement strand
ATAAACAATGGGAGCCCCGGTTTTTTTACTAAGATCGACATGGCCACTCACAAAATCTGCATGAAAATGTGTTTCGAAAATGTATTTAAGTTTTACATTGTCTCTTTGCAACCGTTCCATATAAGGAGCAGTTTCACGCAATGGATCAATAATAGCAGCTTCGCCGTTGGAAGTGATATAATAGGCCCCCTGTGCCAGGCATCCGGTATAAATTTGTTCTATGTTCATAACTGCTGTTTTAAATTAAATTCTTACTGCAAAGTTATCTATTTGATATTTCCTGTTGAGTAACATTAGTAACAAAGTTGCATGATATTAATCAGTTTGTTTTTTTACCAGGTTAATAAACAACTCTCTTCCTGCTCTTTTTACAAATGAATTATTACAGGGTTCAAAAGTTTTAAAATTAAAATTCTTTTCAAACATAGTTTGGTACTGGCTTTTATATCCGCCAAAGGGTGGTCCCTGTTGTTCAAATTCCTTATCAAACAAAACGCCAACCAGTTTACCGTCTACAGTCAGCAGTTCATTCATCTTAGCAACATAATCTTTTCTTAAACCCGGATTTAAGGCACAAAAAAATGTTTGCTCCAGTACCAGGTCGTATTCGCCCTGATGTTTAAAAAAATCGCCCAGTATAATATTAATATTTGGATTGCCTTTGTATTTTTCTTTTAACTGCGCCACTAAGGCCGGTGCAATATCTATAACCGTAACATTGGTAAATCCCTGCTTTAAAAGATAAGCTGCTTCGTAAGTATTGCCACAACCGGGTATTAAAATTCCTAAATTTTTATTGATAAGCTGATCGATATATGCTTTTAGTGGCGGAGATACTTCTCCCAGATCCCAGACTGCTGTTCCCGAATCATACCGGTTGTTCCAGTAATTTTCGTCCAAAGTAAAATTTTCATTATTGCCAAACGCCGTATCTTTTGCTGACGCTTTATCGTGCTGCATATAATTATGTTTAATTAAAAAACAATTCTTTAATAATAATATAAACTCCCATTATCAAAACAAACCAGCCAAATCCTTTTTTCAGTTTATGGCTTTCAATTTTTTTTGCCAATGCGCCGCCAATAAATATACCAGCTATTGCAATTACTGAAATGCTGATTAAAAATTTCCAGTTAATATTAACATGGCTTAAATCGCCGGTAAACCCAATAAGCGAATTAAGTGCAATTATTAAAAGAGATGTGCCTACCGCTTTTTTCATGGGTGTCTTTAAGATGAGTACCAATGCAGGGATGATTAAAAATCCGCCACCGGCTCCTAAAAAACCGGTTGTTAACCCTACTAAAACTCCAAATAACAAAAGCTTTACCGTATCTGCTGATGAAGCATTTGTATCAGCAGTTGTATTCTCCCTGCCATTTTTAATCATTGCAATGGATGCCAGCAACATTAAAATAGCAAATAAAACCATGGTGGCCATATCATGTTTTACCTGAAAACTTCCAATACTGAACAGTGTATCCGGTATTTGGGGCATTAGTAATTTACGGGTTATAAAAACGGTTGTAACTGATGTTAAACCAAACAGTAAAGCGGTTTTAATACTTACCAATCCTTTTCGGTAATTGTTAAAAGCACCAACCAGCGAAGTGGAGCCAACAACAAATAATGAATAGGAAGTTGCCAATACCGGGTTTAATGCAAATACATAAACCAAAATGGGCACCATTAATATGGAGCCGCCGCTGCCAATTAACCCAAGAGAAATGCCAACAAGTGCTGCCAGAAAATAGCCAATTATCTCCATTTATTTTTTTGTTGCTGCAAAGATGAGATTAAAAAAACAAACACACTGTTACAATAGTTACATAATGCGCTCAATAAATCTTAAAGAATAATGCATCAATTATTACCTGATAAGCATCAGATTATCCTGTAAAAACACATTGCCACACAAGGTTTTTGCTTTGATGATGTAGACATAAGAACCGGGACTGGCAGGTTTTCCTTTATACTTACCATCCCAGCATTCGTTGGGATTACTGGTTTTAAAAACCGTTGTGCCATAGCGGTTAAAAATAATAAAGCTCATATCCTTTACGTCCCGGTAATACCGGATACCAAAACAATCATTCAGTCCATCGTTATTAGGTGTAAAACTGTTGGGTAAGATAATGCCGTGGTTCTTAAAATCTGCAGCTACGGTAACACTATCGGTACCAACACAAATTGTGTTATCGGTAGCATTTACATAATAGGTAGTAGTTACAGCCGGGTTGGCAATTGGATTGGCGATGCTGTCGTTACTGAGTGCGTATGACGGATACCAGGCATATTTAGTTGCGCCGAATGCATTAAGCTGTGCAAACGGTTTGTTACAGTTAAGATCATTGCTTTTTGTTGCTTTAACTGTTGGCACAGAAAGTACAACAACGTTTACCATAAAGCTGCTGTCGTTTTTACAAATATTATCTGTAACTTTTAAAGTATAAACCGTGGTAAAGGGCGGATTGGCAACGGGATTTTCTATAGCAGCATTACTTAGATATAAAACCGGGCTCCATAAATACTGAAATGCATTTCCATTGTTACCATTTAACTGTACTGAGGTTCCCCTGCATATTGTTTTATTTTGAGGAGCAATAAATATTGTTGGATTTTTTACAACCACATTAATGGTATCCTTTGCAGTACACCCGTTTAAAGCTGTGCCGGTAACAGATAAAGTATGAGAAGCGGTGTCAATATACTGCGGACTGGCAATGGTTGAATCGCTTACATATATTCCGGGGCTCCAGCTATAATTAACGGCTCCGTTGGTAGCTAATACCAGTGGAGCATTTTTACAAACTGTTGTATCTGTTAAAGTTTTTACAACCGGGTTTTGATTTATTGTTATGGTAACAGAATCAATTGCGGAGCATCCGGTACCATTAGAAATGGTAAGGTAAAATTTTGTTGTTGCGCTAATAGTTGCTGTTGGATTTTGCAACGTATTATTATTAAGAACGGCAGCGGGTGACCAGGAATAAGAACCTGTTCCGTTACCGTTTAATATAACAGCTTTTTGTCCGCTTACACAAAAAGCTGTATCTGGCCCGGCTTCAGCAAGCATTGAACCTGCTGTATTTATGATTGTGCTGATGCTGTCTTTACAACCATTAACATCTGTAACAATCAATTTTACATTGTAATTACCAACTGCATTGTAATTATGAATTGGATTTTGTACCGTATCGGTACCGCCATCGCCAAAGTACCATTTCCAGTAACTAACAGGGAATGTATTTGTAAATCCAAAACCTTTAAATTTAATATTGTTGCAATAATTAGTACTGTCCTGTATGCGTACTGAATCAATATTTGGTTTAAAAAAAACTGTGTCATAAGGCACAACCCAATTAAAAATATTTATACCTGCGCTGCCTGTTGTAGCTCCCCATGAATTATTTGCATCTTGTTGTATTACACCACTTGCACCACCACTGGCTATTGGCGTAACATTGGCGGTTAAGGAACCTGCAGTTGTTAAAAAAGTGCCACCACCACCACCACCGCCAGGGCCTGTTCTGCCTCCCGGAAGTATAGGACCAAACATATCAGCCCCCTTGCCGCCTTTGGTTTCAACAAACAGGTTGCCTATAACATTAGCGTAGCTTAATAAAATAGTACCGCCTGCACCACCACCACTATTACCATCACTGCAATTGGGAGAACTGCATCCCCATCCATCTTCGCCATTTGCTTGTATAAGTTCTTCGAACATTTCAAGGGCTTCGGTTAAAATGATGATGATACCACCACCGGCACCTCCCGGAGCGGCAAACGAATTGGTATTATCCATATGCCCGGCACCACCTCCGCTTCCCATAAATATTTTATTTATTGTTGGGTTGTATTGCAAGCTTTTGCCGCCAATGCCTCCGTTATTAAAAGCAGCGGCATTGCAGCTATCTGATTGATAGCCCCCTTGTCCGCCAGCACCGCCATTACCACCGCCACCACCACCACTGTTATGACTGTTACCACCACCACCACCACCTGCAAGCGACCCTTTACCCTTTGTCATATTTTGAGGAACAGATCCGATACTTTCGCCCCGCAAAGCTGCGTACTGACTGCTTGCCGGGTAGTAATAATTATTTTGTGTACAATTCGCTGCATTATAAGCTGCATTATATCCTGTTGCTCCCCTGAAACCCCTGCCGGTAGCATCAAAATTTTCAACTGATGTTACACTTAGCGATGCATAAACACACACTATACCACCGGTAGCTCCATCCCAAGCAAGGGGAACCAAACCTCCGCTAAAATACCCCGCTTTGTATTTGGGTACTCTTACCAATTGTACCACACCATCAGGTATATCATAATTACGGGTAAGTTTATTTAAAAAAGTTAACTGATTACCAGATTTTGCACTGATGTAATTGAATTCGTAATTACCTGCATTTCCATAATCCAGTATGGTTCCAAATGCCGCTGTATTGCTGGTATCAATGATGGCCCCTTTCATCTGTATCATTAATACCGTATCGCCGGCATTAAATCTGGTGGCATCGGAAACAGTAATTGTATTTGTGCAGATATCAAATGCCAATACAGCTGCATAGGCATTGATGGTTTCGGGAGGATCGTGCTGTGGTTTGTTTACCTGGCTATAAGCAAAATTTGAAATTAGGACTACAAGTAATAATAGCTTTTTCATATAAAATATTACATTCTATGCAGACGCTGTTTAATGTTAAAAGTAGCACTAATAATTATTAAATTCTCCATATTGGGTGCATTTCAAATTGTCGCAAGAGGTGTCACCTTTCATTACGGGCTTTAAAGTATCAGGGAGCTATAAAAAAGGTGACACCTCTAATAACAATCAACGACAATTTTAAATGCACCCTCCCATATTTTATCAGGCTAAATAGCTATTTGTTTCCCTACCCAATCACATACAACTGTTTAAAGAAGACAGGTTAAACAAGAACTGATTTTAATACTAAATTTTTACCCGCTGTAACTCTTTTGAGCACTTATTAACTGAACTTCACCAAACACAGTTCTAAAATGTTTTCCTATAAATACTTTTTCAAAACCTGCTTCTTCCATTAATTCAGGCAGCAAGCCTTTAGCATTCGCATTTGTTGATTTAAATCCATCCAGACCCCTTATAATATTAAAAAGTGTTCGCTGCAACCATGATTTTGAACGGCCAAAATCTGCAATA
>JANMWP010000616.1:0-4840 GCA_031394065.1 Chitinophagaceae bacterium | reverse complement strand
AATTCACCGGGAAATTTCATCCTTGAATAAAATAGCAAAATGGTTTTTGCCCTTTGCTACGGCAGATACCAATATCAATAAAATAATTAAGCAACAAAGCCTTGAGTACGAAAACAGTTCGTTAAAAATCAGCAGTATTATCGGTTACTCTGCACAATACGAAGTTGCAGAAAATGAAAATTCAAAACCACTACTCTTCAATGTAATGCCGGATACGGGGCATTATAGTAAAGTAACAGTAAGTTATAAAGCTACTTTATGGCAGGAAATTTTTAACTCCAACAAAATTATACAACAAACTGAAAAAAGTCTGGAAAGTTTGAAAGACTATATTGGTGATGCAAAAAAAATGTATGGCTACGAAGTTGAAATGACGAGTGTTACAGACACTGCTTTTTTATTTTCTTCCAAAGTTGTATTAAAACAGGAAAAGAAAATTGCTTTTAAAAATTTATTCGAATCACTTATAAAATTTGCTGAAACAAAAAATCTTGGCTACAATGGTGTGCGGATATTTTATATGTTGCCTTATGGCAAAGACAGCATTCATTTGTTTACCAGCATTGGTATTACCAATACCAATGATGTGCCTTTTACAGGTCCTTTTATTTTAAAAAGAATGCCATACATGGGAAAATTATTAATGTCGTATTACCAGGGAAGTTTTGCCAATACAATTACACCATTAAATGCATTGGCCCAATATGAAACGGATAATGATATGAAAAGTATGGCCATCCCTTTTATAAAACTGATAACGGAAGGAATTGAATTTGATGATTCGCAAATCATTCAGGCCAAAGCATTGTACCCGGTTTATTAAATTTGCCGGCTTTATTGTATAATCATCAATGCATCATTATTCCTTGCTATTACATAAGCTTTCTTTTTATTTACAATAACCGGACTGATATGGCGCACCTGATTTTTAATGATGATGCCGTTTATATTTTCTGCAATAAAATTTCCTTTGCCTTTATTAATCAGTATGGTACCAAAATTGGCATCATTCCTGTTTAACGGCATTGCCTGTTCATAAAAGTTACCACCGGTTAAAATATCAGGTAAATGGTCTCCGTTGGCATCTATTATGGCAGCATCTTTTAAACAGGATAACTGCGCCTGCCAGGGAAGTTCCTTTACCGAAAAATTTCCCTTCCCATCATTTATTAAAACTGCATTTGAAAAATAATTGGCTGTAAAAATTGTTGAGCCATCCAGTTTTTTAGCTGTAAAAATATCTGCTAAAGATGCTTTTGAAAAATCGCCGGCATACAAATATTTCTTCTTGATAAATGGCATTTGCTTTTCCAGATCCATTTTGGCAGCCATTGGTATTTCTGTTCCCTGTTTATAATAAGTAACAATTTGCTCTTTAGTTCCGTTATCATCAAAGTCGTTGTAATACATACGCACAGGCTCATCATTGGTTGGCTGAAATATGCAGTTCTTTCCCTGGTTTCCGGCAATAAAATCCATATCACCATCACCATCTATATCTACCGGTAAAATAAAATTCCACCAGCCGTGTTTATTGGTCATTTCTTTTTTTACAAATTTTCCTTTGTTAAAAACAAACGCCTCAATACCGCCCCATTCCAGTGATACAATTAAATCTTGTTGCTGATCATTATTAATATCGGCCCAGGCTGCATTGGTTACCAAACCTATATCTGCCAACCCTGGAGCCAGCGCATTGGTAACATCCTTAAAATGTCCTGTACCATCATTTTGCAAAAGACTGGAAGTTGGAATTTTACCATATTGAAAAGGTGTTGCCCTTGCACCAATAAAAAAATCAACAAAGCCATCCTTATTAAAATCGCAGGGTTTAATGCAGGACTGCGTTTGGTATATTGCAGGAAAAGCATCAACCAGTTTTTTCATATTGCCTTTGCCATCATTCAGGTAGATACGTGGTTTGCGCCACTCTTCCTGTGCAAAAAATTCATTGCCCCCACTGGCTACAATAAGATCGTTAAATCCATCTTTGTTAACATCGGCAAAACAGGCATCAACATCCTCATATGTGCTGTCCAATAAAAATTCAGGCTCAGCAGATTTTGAAAAAGTTCCGTTCTTATTTTGAAAAAACAAAGCACTGGCTTTCCACTTGCTGCTGCCAATAAAAATATCATCCAAACCATCTCCGTTTACATCAGCAACAGCAAGGGCCGGCCCCTCGCTGCCAAACATTTTTGGCAACAGCAATTCCCGGTTAAATTCATTAAAATCATTTTCTTCATGTACATAATCCAAACGGGTAGATAGTGTAATATCAGTCATTGGTTTACTGATCGGTTTAAAATATCCGCTTACGATGCTGTAATCAAAAACCGGCAGACCTTTTTTCCATTCAATATTCAGATTGTGATTGGCAGCATCAACGGTCAGATATTGAAATGTGTTATCGGGCCATACCAAAATAACTGAATCTGCTTTTTTTGCTCCCAAACCAATATGCATCGGTATTTCCATGGATGACATGAAACCTTTTACCGGATATTTTTCATAATAGATAACTTCACCACTGCAGAATGCAAAACATCTGGCACCCAATGCATTTATATTTTGAGAAGGCCCTTTTAATTTAAGGTTGAAATAATTATTTTTTGGCGCAGCATTATTTTTATACAGCAGTGCCGGGCTCCATATATTATTTACAACAATATCCAGATCTCCATCATTATCCAGATCGGCATAAACAGCACCATTACTGAATGAATCGGGGTTGCCCTCAATATTATTGCTTACATCCTCAAACCGGGCATTACCTTTATTTTTAAAAAACCGGTTGGGTAATTTTATTTCCGGAAATTTATTAATCATGGCCATATCGTTTTCATCCAGGCTCTGTCCCTGTATTTTTTCCTGAATGCCATCATTAACCATGTAGGTTATATAATCAATATCATTTAATCTTTTAGGAATTCCGTTGCTGATAAAAAGATCTTTGTTTCCGTCATTGTCAAAGTCCATCCACAAACTGCTCCAGCTCCAGTCTGTTGCATATATTCCGCTGTAAAAACCGGTTTCAGCAAACATCCCGTTTCTTTGATTCAGTTGCAGGTTATTTCTGGAGTACTGATGATTGTACCCGTATTTTCTTTTCTCCAGGCTTGTCTGGTATTCATCTTCGCCCAGCGAACGTTTTAATATCACCGGGTCATAAGGCAACATGTCCATAGAAATTACATCGGGATACATATCGTTATTGATATCAGCCACATCCACTCCCATGCTGAACTGGCTGGTATGCATGATATGATCATTCAGTTCTTCTTTGAATGTGCCGTTTTTCTGGTTGATGTACAGGTAATCATTTTCATGAAAATCGTTACCAATATAAATATCCGGCCAGCCATCCAGGTTAATATCGCTGATGGCAATACCTAAACCATAACTGATTTTGCTGCTGTTGATGCCACACTGTTTGGTAATATTGGTAAAATGGCCTTTGTCATTTCTGTAAAACTGATCCCCGGCTAAACTATCATAAGTATTTAAAAAATTAGCCCGTGGCGCAAAATTTCCATTGTGATTTACCGAGTGATTCATTAAAAACATATCCAGATCGCCATCGCCATCAAAATCAAAAAAAGCAGATTGTGTACTGAAACCAGAGAATGCCAGTCCGTATGTTTCTGTTTCATCGCGGTAAACCGGTACACCGTTTTTTATTCCGGTGCAAACCAATAATTGATTTTTTCCTTTCAGCGTTTTAAAATTTCCAACCCGGCAAATATACAGATCCAGCATGCCATCATTATTGATATCAATTACACTTACGCCGGTGCTCCATACTTTTTCAACCGGTATCTGAGCTTCCTTTGTTACATCTTTAAACTGCATATTACCCTCGTTCAGGTACATACTGTTCTGTCCCTGGTTGCTGGCAAAAAAAAGATCTATCCTGCCATCATTATTAAAATCTCCGGCACCAACACCGGCACCGTTATAATAGTACATGTACTTAAGCATGTTAAACTCAGGCGTAGGTTTCAGATCGTTTGAAAAATGTAAATTGGTTTTATCTTCCTTCAATACTTCAAATAAAAAAGGGCCAACCTGCGCTGATTTTTGTTTGCAGGAACTGAAAACACCCGCATACAGGCAGATGGCAGATAAAATAATATAGGAAGCTGATTTGTTCATACAGGCCCGAGCCGTTATTTTTTTAATTGTTTATTTGTTTTTGTTTTCAATGCATATAAAACCGGCAATTCATTATTCTGCAAAAACAAAACAGCCGTATTGCCATTTCGTTTTACCAAAACAATATCCCGTAGCTGCGCCGGTAATGCAATACCGGTAAGGGTTTGGTCCATCACAGTAAAATTACCTTTCCCATCGTTTATCAATACATCCCCATCACCTGCATCCAGGCGGCCCAGCTGGGGTTGAAATCCAAATTCATTTCCGCCCATCACCAGATCAATGAAACCATCTGCATTTACATCCAAAGGCAATATTTTTTTAACAGAAGAAAGCTGAACAGGCACCGGCAGTTTTTTTATGCTGAAATTTCCTTTACCATTATTGAAAGCAATACAGGAAGCTGAATAATTGATTTGCTTTACAAGCGATTTTTCCAGCTGCGCTTTACTGAACAGATCGGTTATATTTTTTGTTGCATACACTGCATTGTGCAGGTTTTGTTTTTTTAAAAAAGGCAATTGGCTTTCCAGTTCGGTTTTCATAAAAACAGGTTTATCCTTACCATCAACTGTTCGTGTAAGAATTTTATCAACCTGGCCATTATTATCAAAATCATTTAAAAATAATTTAAGCGGATTTTCATTATCCGGTTTAAGCGAAAAATTTTCTCCAAAATTACCCA
>JANMWP010000614.1:0-2038 GCA_031394065.1 Chitinophagaceae bacterium | reverse complement strand
CAACATTTCCGCAATTCTGGCGGGATAATCTATAATCAAATCAACCTCATCCTGCATCATCCCCTGCTGAAATCCATATATAAGCGGTTTGGTATTTAAATAACTAACGGCGCCTACCTTTATCTTCTGTGTCAATTAATGTATTTTTGCGGCAAATTTACAGCAACAACATGGATTTAAATCAACTTACTGCCATATCCCCCATCGACGGCCGTTATCGCAAACAGGTACAGCAGCTCGGTGAGTATTTTAGTGAATATGCCCTTATCAAATACCGGGTGATTGTTGAAATTGAATACTTTTTGTTTTTGGCCGAAAAAAAGTTTTTTAAACTGGATACAAAAACCAAACTGCAGCTTCAAAAAACGGCAGATGAATTCTCACTTGATGATGCCGCTGAAATTAAGAAAACAGAAACCATTACCAACCATGATGTAAAAGCGGTAGAATATTTTATTAAAACAGTTTTGGATAATTGTAATGCAGGCCACTTAAAAGAATGGGTTCATTTTGGTTTAACATCGCAGGACATTAACAATACTGCTATTCCCTTACTTTGGAAAAACAGTATTGAACTGGAATATTTACCGGCGGTCATCAACCTTCAACACACTATTGGCAAACTGGCCATTGCCTGGAAAGATGTGCCCATGCTGGCACGTACACATGGGCAACCGGCAAGTCCAACCAGGCTGGGAAAAGAAATGATGGTTTTTTTAGAAAGATTGGAAAACCAGATTCAGTTGTTCAGCTACATTCCCTTTACAGCAAAATTTGGTGGAGCCACGGGCAATTTTAATGCACATCATGTTGCCTTTCCAAAATACAACTGGGTAAAGTTTGCCAACGATTTTTTAGAAAATGAATTGGGTTTACAACGCCAGCAATACACTACACAGATTGAACATTTTGATACACTGGCTGCACATTTTGATGCCATCAAACGCATCAATACTATTTTTATAGATTTTTGCAGAGATATGTGGACTTATATCAGCATGGATTATTTTAAACAGCAAACCAAAAAAGGCGAAATTGGCAGCAGTGCCATGCCGCATAAAGTAAACCCCATCGATTTTGAAAATGCCGAAGGCAACCTCGGTATTGCAAATGCTTTACTGGAGCACTTTTCAGCCAAATTACCTGTTTCCCGTTTACAAAGAGACCTTACAGATTCAACCGTACTCAGAAATGTTGGAATGCCGGTTGCACATACAATTCTCGCCATCAAATCAACTGAAAAAGGCATCAGCAAACTGGTTTTAAACGAACCCAAATTAAAAGCCGACCTGGAAAATAACTGGGCCGTGGTTGCCGAAGCCATACAAACCATTTTACGCAGGGAAAACTATCCAAAGCCTTATGAGGCTTTGAAAGAACTTACCCGTGGTAAACATGCTATTGATAAAAAAACGATTCATACTTTTATAAACGGCTTAAAAATTTCGGCTACTGTTAAAAAAGAGTTGAGAGCAATTACACCACACAATTATTTGGGATTACGATAAAAGGTTATGTAAATTCGTTTATAATATTATCCCTCTAATAACTTTTATGAGAAAAATATTATCCTTATTATTTTTATTAATCGCTAATATAGGCTTTGGGCAAGTAAATCTAAACCAAGGATTAATAGCTTTTTATCCATTTAGCGGCAGTGCTAACGATGCGACTGGCAATAACATTAACGGTGTAGTGAGCAATGCTACTTTGACCACAGATAGATTTGGCTTACCTAATTCAGCTTATTATTTTAATGGCTCCAATGCATATATCCAACTTCCTTATTCCCCTTTGTATAATTTTGCACCTCAGGATTCTTTTTCGATTTCTGTAAGAATATTACCTGATCAAGGGAATTCCTGGCCCGCCCAAGCCTTGGTTGTAAAATCTCCCTTTCATGTTGATTTCACTCCAGCAGGGATAAAATGAAGTTTTTAGTTCGCGCGCTTGTCATTTTAAGTCTTTCTCAATCGGTGTTAGCCGGTCAAAAAGCTAAGCCGAAAGAAGTATCCGTTGAAGAACAACTGATGTTTAA
>JANMWP010000589.1:0-1847 GCA_031394065.1 Chitinophagaceae bacterium | reverse complement strand
TTAAACCCTTCAATGGCTTTATCTAATTTATTGGCATCATAATAACAGTAACTCAATTCATACATAATTTCCTTGCTTACCTTATCACTGCTGGCTGTGTAAGATTCTAAAAGTGGCAATGCTTTTTTATAATCTTTCTTTTCAAAATACAGCTGGCCAACAAGCAGGTTCATTTCTTTTTGATAATACAAAATGCCTGCACGCCCCAGCACACTTTCCCCATACCGCAATGCTTCTTCTTTTTTTCCCTGGAAATAATATATCTCGGCAATATAATAAGGCACTACGCCTTTATAGGCTTCCTGGGTCTCTACCATTTTAAAAGCCTTTAGTGCTTCATTAAAATTGCGGTCGTAATAACTGATAAAACCGTAATAGTAATTTGCCGGAATAAAATATTTGCTTTCTTCCATCTGGTGTATTTCATCAAATAAGGGTTTGGCTTCGGCAAATTGTTTCAGGTTGAAATAACAGTAAGCTCTTTCAAATTTTGCATCCGCAATTTCATCATTCGTCAGGTTTTCAATCCCGGCTCTTTCGTAATAATTGATGGCATTGTTAAAATCTTCTTTGATGAAATAATATTTGGCCAGGTGATAGCTCAGCAGCTGGCGCCGGGGCTCATTACTAACCACATTAATATAGTGCCGGGCCTCCTGCACCCCAATGGGTTGTTGCAGTTTTAATTCACAAACGATATAATAATAATTTACATCGTCGTTGATGTAGGTATGATCACTAACTGTATTTTCCGGATTTTCTGCCTTCAGTTCTGCAAACAACGGATATGCCAGTGCAAACTGTTCTTTTACAAAAAGCTCTTTGGCATCTTTAAACTTTTTTTCGGGGTCGGTTATGGCATGTGTTGGTTGCGAAAGAGCGGAAAAGGAAACAGCTGCTGAAAAAAGCAACAGGGCAATTTTTTGTTTTATCATGGTGGTTGATTCGTTCATTTTTACTGGTTGCAAAAATACTTGATTACAGTTCCTTTACAAACATCATTCCAATTGATTGTTAATAAGTGTATAATTGATGTAAACAAAACGAATGTATTTTTACAATGCTGTTAATAAAATGATAAAAGAAATTTTGCCACGGAAACACTGAAGCACAGAAAAGATATTTTTAAGAAAACTTTAAACCAATTCAGATGAGAAAATTATTATCAACAAATTATTCGGTGGGAGCATTTAATGCAGCCATTTTGTTACTACGACTTGGTGTAGGCATTTTAATGATGAAACATGGCTATGATAAATTAATAGACTTCTCCAACCTAGAACCGAATTTTATGAATTTTATGGAGATGGGAAGCAAAAGGTCTTTAGAATTGCTAATCTTTGCTGAATTTTATTGTTCCGGACTTATAATCCTTGGGTTGTTCACAAGGCTAGCTTCCATGCCGTTGATAATTGCTACCTGTATAATGATTTTTAAAGCACATAATGGAGAGGTATTTGGTGACGGCCAAACTGCAGCATTATATCTTATCTCTTATCTTGTTTTGTTGTTTGTTGGCCCTGGAAGTATTAGTGTTTCGGCATTGTTGGAAAATAAAATATTCCCAATCCTCTTTAAAGGAAAGAGTTAAAGCTTAAAAGCTATTAGAGTTTTATTTATTAAAAAATGTTTATCACCGAAACCCAGATCCGCATTCACTATGCACTCACCGACCAGATGGGCGTGGTGTATTATGGCCACTATGCACAGTTTTATGAAATTGGCCGTACAGAAGCCATACGGCAGATCGGTTATACCTATAAAGAGATTGAAGCTTTAGGTATCATCATGCCGGTGGTTGATATTCACAGCCGTTTTTTACGCCCGGCAAAATATGATGACCTCAT
>JANMWP010000525.1:0-2573 GCA_031394065.1 Chitinophagaceae bacterium | reverse complement strand
ATTGCCGGGAGCAACGAAGAAAAATTATTACAATTAAAGGAATTATTGGGGCATATAGAAGAAGGTAAAAAAGGAATAGATGAAATAGCGCATGTTTACAAGATGGCAAAAAACACCCATTTGCAAATTGATTTTACTTTGGCAAGAGGATTAAATTATTACACCGGAATTATTTTTGAAGCCAAAGCACCAGCCGAAGTTAAAATGGGCAGCATTGGCGGTGGTGGCCGTTATGACGACCTTACCGGTTTATTTGGTGTACCAAATATCCCCGGCGTTGGTATTAGTTTTGGTGTTGATAGAATTTATGATGTGCTGGAAGAACTGAATTTATTCCCGCAGGATGTACAGGTTAGTACAAAAGCCCTGTTCTTTAATATGGGAGAAGCTGAAAGCCGCTTTGCATTTAGCATCATGCAACAATTACGCAGCAACGGCATTGCCTGCGAGTTGTATCACGAAGCAACAAAGATCAACAAACAATTTACCTACGCCGAAAAGAAAAATATTCCTTTTGTAATTATTATCGGCAGTAAAGAAATAGAAGAAAAAAATTGTGCGGTTAAAAATTTAGCAACCGGTAACCAGGAGATTGTGCTTTTTGAAAAACTGGCTGACTACCTGAAAAATCTATAGCGCTTCATAAATAATTGCCGAGCCCTGCCCTACACCAACACACATGGTAGCCAGTCCGTATTTGGCTTTGCGCCTTTTCATTTCGTGTAATAAAGTTGTAGTAATTCTTACACCGCTGCAACCCAATGGATGACCCAATGCAATGGCACCGCCATTTACATTTACTTTTTCAAGATCCAAACCAAGATCATGTATACAGGCGATTGATTGCGATGCAAATGCTTCATTCAATTCAATTAAATCTAAATCTGCAACCTGTAAACGTGCTCTTTGCAAAGCCTTGTTGGTAGCGGGCACGGGGCCAATGCCCATAATTGCAGGGTCAACACCTGCAACAGCCATACTTACAATTTTCGCCATCGGATTCAGTCCGTATTTTTTTACTGCGGCTTCGCTGGCTAATAACATGGCTGCAGCACCATCATTAATGCCGCTACTGTTACCGGCAGTAACGGTGCCGTCTTTTGCAAAAGCCGGTTTCAACATTGCCAGTTTATCCAGACTTGATAAACGTGGATGCTCATCTTTTTCAAAATCAAAAACATCTTTACCAATCTGCACCTGTATGGGTGTTATTTCATCGGCCCATTTATTTTCTGTAACTGCTTTTTCATATTTCTGCTGACTTGCAAATGCAAATTCATCCTGTGCATGCCGGCTTATGTTCCAGCGCTTGGCAACATTCTCTGCCGTTTCGCCCATGGTGTATGGGTAATACATTTCGGCAAGTTTTTTATTTACAAAGCGCCAGCCTAAAGTTGTGTCAGCAATTTGTTGTTCCCGGCCAAATGCAGTTGTACTTTTTGGCATTACATATGGTGCCCTGCTCATACTTTCCACACCGCAGGCAATCATCAAATCGCCATCGCCGCAGGCAATTGCCCTTGCACAATCCATAATGGCCTGTAAGCCACTTGCACATAAACGGTTTACGGTATTACCGGCAACAGTTGCTGGCAAACCAGCCAGCAAAGCCGCCATACGGGCCACATTGCGGTTGTCTTCGCCACTTTGGTTGGCCGCACCGGCAATCACATCTTCAATGGTATTCACATCAATGTTGGCATTTCTTTTTACCAACACACTAATCACATGCGCCAGCAAATCATCGGGCCTTACACCACTTAAAGAACCACCATATTTTCCAATGGGTGTTCTTATTGCATCAATTATGTAAACTGTTTCCATTTTATTTTTTCTTGCCCTCCGTAGCTTTAACGAAGGAGGGTAATTATGTACCCAATATTTTATCTGTCATCAGCCTGTCCAAAGCAAAGATATGCCTACAACTTAGAAATCTCTATCAATTCATCTTTATTACCTCCGTTGCTGGTACACAGGTAAACCTTTCCTGCCGGCGAAATACAAATATCCCGTAACCTTCCAAACCTGTTTTTAAAAAAAGTATATTGGTTTGTTATAGAAAGGCCGTCTTTGCTTAAAGTAAGCACCCGCAGGCTTGCATCTTTTAAAGTACACATCAGCAAACTGTTTTGCCAGTCGGGTATCAGGCTGTTGTTGTAGTAATCCAATCCGCAAACAGCAAGGGTACTGCTGCCGCTGCTCCATATCGGTTCCTTTACATTATTGGCTGCACAAAATGTTTTTTCTGCCGGTTCATTGCAAGGGCCTTTTACAGTTGGCCAGCCATAATTCCTTTTCTTTTCAACAATATTTATTTCATCTTCAATATCGGGGCCATGTTCACTGGCATACATGATGCCGTTTGCCACAACCAGTCCCTGCTGGTTTCTATGTCCATAACTCCAAACCGGCGAGCCGGCGAATGGATTATCGGCAGGAATGGTTCCATCTAAATTAAACCGCAAAACTTTTCCTGAAACCGATGTTGTGCTTTGTGCATTCGGTTGCACAGATGCATCTCCGGTTGTCATAAAAATATGTGGCGTTGTTTCATTGGTTACCCAAAGCCTGGA
>JANMWP010000643.1:0-5093 GCA_031394065.1 Chitinophagaceae bacterium | reverse complement strand
TCATTGGAGTTAATCAGATTTTTTTTATTACTGCTGTCCGGTCTGAGATTAAATTCAACACCTGCCAGTAATGAGTTGGTCATTTTTATTCCTTCTTTATTCAGGTTTCGGTTTAAAAAAGAAATATTACCTGATAAGCCCAACAGGTTGCCGGCATTGGCAGATGTTACACTGTTTGTATTGCTTGATGCAGAATAACTGGCTTCAAGCGCTGCTTCGTAACCATATTGTTTACCCGGCATCAGTTGTACAAGCAGATCAATTTTATGCAGACTGTCTTTTTGTTTTACTTCCTGCACCTGTATATTGGTGCTTTGCCAAACGCCTGCCCTGGCAAAACTATTCAGCGATTTATAAAAATCATACTGGCTGTATAAATTCCCTTTATGTAAAAACATATTCCGGGCCAAAAACCTGGGCCTGAATAAGTATTTGTGATAAAGCACAACAAAGTCTGTATCGGCCTTACAGGTATTACAAAGCTTTCTGGTAATGTACTTTGCTGTTAAACCAGGATCGTTAATACTATCTCCATTTCTGTAATCCGGAAAAAAATAAATATTGTTGATGTAATATGGTTTCAGCCTGCTGCTGTCTTTTGGCAACTTTAATACAACCGCCAGTTTAATGGTGGGAGAGTCCCTCGCCAGTTGGGCTTCGGCCAGCAATCGCAATTGTTCAAAAATATCATCGGTGATGGTGGTTAAAGCAGCCACGGTTGTATCGCCCCGCATTACCAGTTCTTCGGCAGTAAATTTATAATAGCCATTATTCCTGTACAGGTCAACCAGCCTGTTTAACTCACCAAGTACTGCAGCCTTGGTAACAGGCTTGCCTTCTTTTATTAAGGTTTTATCAATATTTTCTACAGCAAGTTTTTGTAAATCGGGTTTGCGCAAGATGTATGAGAAAGTATCAATGAGCGTAGGTTTATTAACTTCTACACTGTAACTCACATGTACCCGTTGTTGGTTTCCTTTTTTGATAGTGTCAGCACTAAATTCAGCTTTCGCTTTATAATAACCTACATGCAACATAGATGTTTCCATATTGCGGGCCGATTTTGAAGCCGAATTACTGTCGTAAGCCGGTGGACTTATAATTATATGCCAGAAAAAAAGTTTATCTATCACATTTATGCGTGAACTGTCATCCAACTGGGCATTTAACCGCTGCTTTAATGTGGCCCTTTCTTCTTTACTAAAATTTCCTCCCTTAACTTCGATCTTATTTTTGGCGACGAATGGTTTGCCTTTTTGATATTTTCTTGGAACTGTACAGGATAAAATGAACAGGCAAATGAAAATTGTATATTTCAATTGTGGTAAAAGGCCGTATTTAATGAATGGGTTCAACTGCATAAAATAGTAAAAGCGACAATGTTAAGCAAAACACATACCAAATATATCCAAAGTTTACAGCACAAAAAATTCAGAGATGAAATGGGACTGTTTTTAGCCGAAGGGCCGAAGGTAGTGATGGATTTGCTGAATAGCCGGAAATTTATTTGTAAAGAACTGTTTGCGCAGGAAAATTGGTTGCAGGAGCAAAGCAAATTACTGTCTTCACTTCGGGATAGTGTAATAACCACAGTTGAAGATTTTGAACTTCAGAAAATATCTTCTTTATCAACTGCACACAGTGTGGTGGCTGTTTTTGAAAAAAGGGTTCAGAATTTTGAAATAAATACAACAGCAAAAATTACATTGGCACTGGATACGATTCAGGATCCGGGAAACCTGGGCACCATCATCCGCATTGCTGATTGGTTTGGGGTAGCAAACATTATCTGCTCTGTTGGCTGTGCCGATATGTACAATGCTAAAGTGGTACAAAGTACCATGGGTAGTTTGGGAAGGGTGAATATAATTTATACAGATTTGGTTGAATGGCTGAAAGAAAATAAAAAAATAAAAATTTATTCAGCTTCGCTTGAAGGGAAAGATGTAAAAACAATTGGAAAGTTGAAAGAAGGAATACTGATTATCGGCAATGAAGCAAATGGAGTTAGTGATGAAGTGATGGATTTAGTAAATGAAAAAATTACCATTCCAAAAATAGGCCAAGCCGAATCGCTGAATGCAGCTGTTGCAGCAGGTATTATACTATCGCATGTAAAATGATACTGTTAATCCATTAATAAAAGGTTAGATAAAAAAATGTGCTGTCAGGCACAAAAGATTGGTAGAAAATGTTATTGTTTGTTTTTTTTTGGCGTGCCGTAGGTACGCAATTTTTTTAAGTATCGTACCTACGGTACTTAAATCCGGTTCCATTTTTTTTCTACCAATCTGCTGCTCCTACGGAGCAAGATGAATTAAATAACCAGGCATCATAGTATTTTAGATCACCTGAACTGTATAGCCTTAACCGGATTTATCCTCTTAATTAAAAGTGTGGGAATTATCAGCGTTGCAAAAGAAACAAGCAGTGTAATCAGGCAAATTAATAAAACCTGCCACCATACTACATCTGCATGTGCGGCGCTCATAAAGTAAGCTTCTTCATCCAGTTTAATAAAACCTGTTTTTTCCTGGAGCCAGCAAATACCCAGCCCCAATGCTGCACCGGCCAGTATACCGGTAAAAGCAATTACCGATGTATTGTATAAAAATATCTGCTGCACATTCCAGTCAGATGCGCCCAATGCTTTAAGTATGCCTGTCATCCGGGTTCTTTCCAAAACCAAAATAATTAAACAGGTGATGAGATTTACAACGGCTACTACCATCATAATAATCAGCAGCATATTTTTTATTTGTCCCTGCAGTCCCAGCCAATCAAAAATATTGGGATAGATTTCTTTGATGGATCTGCTGTACCAGCTTTGCGGTAATTCTGAATAAATAAATGTATTCAGCGAATCAGTTTTTTTATAATCGTGTAAAAATATTTCGTAACCCCCAATCTGATCGGGTTGCCAGTTGTTTAATTTTCTGATGAGGTTAATATCGCTTAAAGCAAAATTTCTATCGTACTCATCAATGGATGTTTTGTAAATGCCGGCAACTTTTAACCAGCGTGCCGTTTTTGAACCATCTTCACGAAAAAAGAAAACAAAAACACTGTCGTTCAATTTTGTTTTTAACTGACTGGCCGTATAAGCAGAGATATTGATCTCATTACTGTAACCACTGTCTTTAAAAGATATCCATTTGCCCGACAGCAGGAAAGGCTGCAGCCTGTTAAAGTTAAATGAAGAGTCGATACCTTTTAGCAAAACGCTTTCAATCTCTGCATTAAATTTAATGATAGCCGATTTGGTTGCAAACCGTTCAACTGATTTTACGTCGGGTAAATTTTTAAGATATTTTTCAATGCTGTCATTTTGTGTAATGGGATATTCTTCGGCAATACTTACCCTGTTCTCCACATTTTGCTGTACCCGTATATGTCCCCAAAAACTAAAAACCTTATTGCTGATTACCTGTTGAAAACCATTTACGAAACTCATGGCTATAATCATAATAGCTACGCTGATGGCTGTGGCGCCTATGGCCAGCCTGATGATGAATTTGGAAAAAGTTTTTTGCCGGTTAAAGGCAATCCGTTTTGCTATGAAGACTGAAACATTCAATCGGTATAATTTTTGTTATCTTACAAAAGTATTTTATTTAAACTTAATGATTAAAGATAACATGGGAAAAGTTGAATTTTGCACTGCAGTACAAGAGTGCGACGCAACGATGATGACCAAAGAACAAAAAGCCGGGAACAAAAAAAATATCAGGTACCTGTTTTTAACATTTTGTGTTTTATTCAGCACAACTGCTTTTTCTCAAATGGCAGATGCGGTTTATAAAGAAAACATAAAAGCCGTACGGTTTCATATGTATGGAAGCCAGGAATCGTTGCCGGTTTATAAAATGAACAGCGGCGACCAACTTGAACTGAATTTTGATGATCTGGATGCTAATGTAAAAAGTTATTATTACAGTTTTCAACTTTGCGATTACAACTGGATCCCGGTTGATATCAGCCCTTTTTTATACACCAAAGGTTTTACACAACAGCGAATTGGTACCTACCGGTATTCTTCTATTGCTTTAACCAGGTATACCCACTACCAGGCTTTATTGCCGGATAGAAATACAACTTTAACCATGTCGGGTAATTATATTTTAAAAGTTTTTTTAGATGGCGATACTTCCAAACTGGCCTTTACCAGGCGAATGTTGGTTTTGGAACAAAAAGCAGCAATTGGTGGACAAATAACACAACCTTTTACACCACAACTTTATAAAACGCATCAAAAAGTTCAGTTTAATGCAAATATAAATGGCTTAGATGCATTTAGTGCAGCACAACAGATTAAAGTAGTTATACTGCAAAATAACCGCTGGGATAATGCAATAAAAGATATTAAGCCAACTTTTGTTCGGGGTAATACTTTGGAATACTCAATGGAAAATAACTTAGTTTTTCCGGCAGGTAAAGAATGGCGCTGGCTCGATTTACGCAGCTTTCGTTTGCAAAGCGACCGGGTAAAAAGAGCAGATTATAACAAGACATCAACCGATATGTATCTTTTTCCGGATGCAGACCGCAGTGCCCAGCGTTATATTTATTTCAGAGATTTAAACGGTATGTACCTGGTTGAAACCTACGAAACCATAAATCCCTACTGGCAGGGCGATTTTGCAACCGTACACTTTAGTTTAGCTGCCCCCAATGCAAAACCCTATGCCGATAAAGATATTTACCTGGCCGGACAATTAACCAATTACGAATTTAACGATAAAACCAAAATGGTTTTTAATGAAGAGAAGGGAGTGTATGAATGCACGGCTTTTTTAAAACAGGGATATTATAATTATACTTACATAGCTGTTGATAAAAATAATTTTGCCAACCGTCATGATCTTGAAGGCGATTATTGGGAAACAGAAAACAGCTATACCATTTTAATGTATTACAAATCATTTACCGACCGTGCCGATCAGCTGATAGGTGTTGGAAAAATAAATTCAAGATCGGATAAGCCGGGGATTAGCTTTTAGTCATTACTCATTAGTCATTTGCCATTGGAGTGCCTTAGTATTTGCTTGAATCATGCTGTAGAAATAATTTTTTAACCTTTAACTTTAAACCTC
>JANMWP010000507.1:0-3665 GCA_031394065.1 Chitinophagaceae bacterium | reverse complement strand
AAATATTCGGCTTATAAATATTGAAACTGTATTTTTACCACCCGGTAAAAAATGGAGACTTGTCCGAGTGGCTGAAGGAGCACGCTTGGAAAGCGTGTGTAGGGGTAACTCTACCGAGGGTTCGAATCCCTCAGTCTCCGCTTCACCCTCCATAGCCCTGTCTGCCGTCAGGCAGGTTTAGCGACGGAAGGTTTTGCTTTTAAAGAAAGTGTTTATTCCAATACTTTTTCCATAGCTGTACTGCGTGAGCCTTTTATCAAAATCTGGCTATGAACAAAATTTTTGTTTTTGTACCATGCTGCAGCTTGTAATGAGTTTTCAAAAAAGGAGAAGGAATGCGATACTTTATTAAAATCACCGCCAACCAAAACCACATCTTTCCAGTTGTATTTATCTATCAGGTTAATTAAGTTTTGATGCTCATAAAGACTTTCGGAGCCTAATTCCATCATGCCACCCAAAATAAGTACTTTATCAATCCCTTCCATCTTTGCAAAATTTTCTATTGCCGCTTTCATGCTGGTTGGATTTGCATTATAAGCATCTAAAATAATTTTATTACCATCTTTTTCTATTAACTGCGACCGGCTGTTTGACGGGATATAATTTTCTAATGCCGATTTTATTTTATCATCGGGCACTTTAAAATATTTGCCAATGGCTACTGCCAGTAAAATATTTGGCAGGTTATACTCGCCCACTAAATTTGATTTAATAGTATTGATATTGGCTCCGGAGTTTATTGAAACTTCCAGTAACTCCAAACTGTTTTTTGCAATACCGGTAATATCGGCACTTTGCGTACCGTAAGTAATAATATTTGGAATTCCTTTGCTCATTTCCTTCAGGTAATCGTAATCCCACATTACAAAGGCTGTACCATGGTGTTTCTTTAAATAATTAAATAATTCACCTTTACCCTTACGAACACCTTCTTCGCCACCAAAGCCCTCTAAATGGGCTTTGCCGCAGTTTGTAATAACTCCATGAGTGGGCATAGTGTATGTGCAATAGGTTTCAATTTCTTTTTGATGATTGGCGCCCATTTCAATGATGGCAATTTCAGCATCGGCCTTTATTTTTAAAATGGTTAAAGGAATTCCGATATGATTATTGAGATTGCCTTCGGTAGTATATGTTTTATAAACAGTTGATAAAACGGCATGAATTAATTCTTTGGAAGTGGTTTTGCCATTACTGCCGGTTACAGCAATAAATGGTATTTGATTTCCGGCAGTTGATAAAATAAACTGCCTTCGGTGATGATGTGCCAGATCCTGTAAAGTCTTTAAAACATTGTTTACTCTTATAATTCTGTTATCTGGATTATTGGAATCTTCATCTACAACAGCGTAAGCAGCGCCTTTGTCCAATGCTTCATGTGCAAATTGATTGCCATTGAAGTTTGGGCCTTTTAATGCAAAAAACAAGTCATCCTGTTTTACTTTTCTTGTATCAGTTTCAACAGTGGGGTAGCGCAGGTACAATTTATATAATTCAGGTATTTGCATGAGTCAAAATTAATGGAGAACGTTTATATCTGTGCATAAAAAAACCTCCCGGTAATTTATCGGGAGGTTTTTTTATATTATTTCAGAAAATCTATTTCTTTTTTTTCTTGCGTGAATTTTGTTTACGCTTGCCAAAAATATTACCATCTTTAAATCCTGGCCCTTCTGGTGGTCCAAGATAAGTTTGAGCACAACGGAAACCAACAGTACTGGCCGATTGGGTCTCCTGCATAAATCTGCGGGTGCCTGGCGATAACCAATATGGTCTGTCATTCCAGCTTCCACCTTTAATTACTCTTGATGAATCATTTATTAAAGAGGTAACACCGTATCCGTAAAAAACACCACTTGATGAATCTCCATCAAGATAGTTAATCACGTCATTTTTCTGATAATTTGCACGGTTCTTAACTTCTTCATCAGAAATATCAACTTTTTTCAGGCGTCCCATACTATCTCTTTCATATTCACCACCTGAGTTTTTGTAATATTTTTGAAATTTATTACCACGGAAGTAGTTAAAATCTTCAGCATCTGTAGATGTCATTGGTCTGTACACATCACCTACCCACTCACTTACATTGCCACTCATATTGTATAAGCCAAATGCATTAGGATAAAAAGCTTTAATTGGTCCGGGTATAGCTGCACGGTCATTTAACCCACCGGCAATACCCATATTATCACCACCACCTCTTTTAAAGTTGGCCAAAAATTTACCCTGCCAGCTTCCACGGCGGTTATCACGTAAACCATTTGGGTTATTACTCCAGGAATATATCTGTTGGTTTGAAAACAATTCCTCACCCGATTTTTTTTCAGATTTACGGGGGCTGGGGTTTTGAGATAACATGCCATAAGCTGCATATTCCCATTCAGCTTCAGTCGGCAGCCTGTAACCCATATTCAGTATTCCGTCATCCATACGTACAGATGAACGGGGTTTGCCGTTAACGTCTTTTAAAGCAGATTTTTTTGGTTTATTTCTTCCCTGAATCATATCAGGTGCCATAAGATAGGTTTCGGTATTAAAAGAGCCATCAGCACCAGAACCTTTCATTTCTCTTTTAATTGCATCTTTTTTCAGATATCCATTCTTTTGAAGGTTTAGTTCATTAACACGATCAGTTCTCCAGATGCAAAAATCATGTGCCTGGCGCCAGTTTACACCAACAACCGGGTAATAGTTATAAGATGGAAAACGGAAATAATATTCTACATAAGGCTCATTATAAGCCAATTCTTCACGCCAAACCAGGGTATCTGGCAGGGCTTTATTGAGAACATTAGTATCCCCGGAAAAAGTATTTTCAAGCCAATATAAATATTCACGGTAGTGAACGTTGGCTACTTCTGTTTCGTCAATAAAAAATGAAGGAACAGTAATTCGGCGTGGAACGTTGTTCCAGTCACCCATTACATCTTCGTCCTTGGCCCCCATTACAAACGAACCTCCCTGCACAAAAACCAAACCTGGCCCTGCTTTTGGGTATTTTACCTTAGAAACATGAAAATTTCCCATGTTTTTATCATCATAGTTCCAGCCTGTAGCTGATGATTTGCTTTGCTTTTTGCCAAAAAGTCCGCCTTTTTTACAGGCACTTAAAGAAATTGCTGCTATTATCAGGATCATAGCATTTTTACCAGAAAGTAATTTAGTCATGTTCATTCGTTTATCGTATTGTTTAACGAAAGGTTTTCTTAATTATTGTATATGAGGATGTACTGGCTGCGAATATAAAGACTTTAGGTGAATTTGAAATTTTTTTACTCTTTTTTTAAAGTTAAATTATAATAAACCATTTATTAAAAACTCTCTGGCAAATTTAAATGCTGAAAATTTCATCAGAATTATTAATTAAAACGGCCCCTGTTCTAGATAATATTTATCGGAAATTTAATACAAAATCTGATTCTGATAATTGATCACCGACCAACTATTTTATTGTAAATTCTGTTTTCTAAAATGAAATGTCTGTTTTCTTTAAAACAAAAATAATACCGGACATTTAGTTTTCTTTTTGTTGAAAAATGTAAAATAAATTCAAATCGGTCGTGTATAAATTATCTCTAAAAATACTTAAAACCCTTTGTAGATAATACTTACAGCATATTCTTGATTGTTTTTTCAGATTTAGAGCTGGTATCCCTGGG
>JANMWP010000498.1:0-2052 GCA_031394065.1 Chitinophagaceae bacterium | reverse complement strand
CCAGCCCTGGTAAAAGCCATTCCATAATGAATGGCGGATATGATCGTACCCTTTTTTCCAGGCACGATGTACGGTATCCATATTTTGCTGTAATTGCTCTGTTGTTAAATCATCTCCTCTATGCGGACCAATAGGCATCGTATTCGTAGCGCCATCGCTTAACCAAATGCCGGTATGTGCCAGCGCCACCTTGGTCATATGGTGTGCAAAATCGCAAACGGGGTGATCCATCTCCTGATATTTTGCAGTGATACTGCAAGAAGCCGTATAATCATAAGTACCAAAATGCATGGCAATACATCTGCCATTACTGGCTTTAATAAATTTGTACAAAGGATTTGTTCCGTCAATCGCCATGATGGCCTGCGTGGTTTCCACCATCATCTCCATTTTCAAAATTCCCTTTTCCATTTTTAATTCCGTTTCCAGGATATCAAAAAATGATGCCAGTGTTGCAGGCTGTTCGGGAATCGTTACTTTAGGCAGCATCACAATAAAATTATCAGGCAGTTTACCGTCCGTTTCTTTTATCAGTGTGCTTACAAAAATATCCAGCGTACGTAAGCCTCTTTCTTTCATCTCTTCGGTAAAAGGCTTTATGCGGATGCCGATAAAAGGCGGCAAGGTTTTTTCATTCATGCCTTTGGCAACTTCCAATGCTGTTGTACGGGCTGTTTCATCCTCTTCTTCGTTACTGCGGTTGCCGTAACCGTCTTCAAAATCAATGCGAAAATCTTCAATGGCTTCTGCCTTTAATTTAGTAATTACTTTATTGTACACTTTATTGCTGAAGCCTGATTCGGTATCCATATCAAATACTTTACCAAAGACTTTGTGATCGGGAGCATAGGTTTCAAAAATATCCAAAGCTCTTTTACCAAGTAATGCGGCAGCATCGTATTTAAACAAATTGGCACCACCGTATAATGTGTGAACGGGCTGGCGTTCACTTCTGTCGCCTGGATAGATTTGTTGAAACGCCGTGTTTGCTTTTTTTAAACTGTTGAATAATTCTTCTCTCTTGTTTGTAGGAATAGATAGACTCATTTTTATTATTTTTTTGTACCGGGCATTTGTGTTTCAATTAAGCTTCATTGGCGTCGCACTCTTGTACATTTATTTTTCATGGCATCAACTTCCCCGGTAAGTTGAATATCCAAACGGATTTATCAGCAACGGCACATGATAATGTGCATCATCAAAAACAATAAACTGAATTTCCACTTCTGGATAAAAGCCTTTTATCTTTTGAGATGCAAAATAATTACCGGTATCAAAAACTAATTTATAATTTCCATGCGCAAGCTGTTTTTGCGCAGGCAACAGATCAGCAATCCTTCCATCCGCATTGGTAATTCCCTGTGCAATAGTTTGCCAAACCCCGTTAACCGGTATTTGTAAACGGATGCTGATATCTTTTCCGGGTTTGCCAACAGCAGTATCAAGTACATGTGTGGTAAGCTGGCCGGGTTTTAAAAGGCTCCAGTCACCTTCAGTAATTAGTTTTTGAAAACGGAGAATAGTAATTTTCATTTGTTCGCCCATGGCACTATGCAGTTCTTCACCAATGGTATTACTCAGCCTGTCTTCCAGCAGGCGCAGCATTTCTGTTGCAGATTTTCCGGTTGCACAAACAATAAAAATAAAACCAAACTTCGCTTCGTATTCTGTATTGGCTTCAGCAAGTGCTGCAATCGTTTTTTTAGTAGCTGCTGCAACGGACGCCTGTTCTTTACCGGCAAATTTTTTAGTGAGGCTTTTAATATCTCCTATTTTGGGATGATGCGTAAAGGATTCAAGCCAGTCCATGCTGTTGCATTGATTGTACCAGGTATCAATGGCAGCATCAACCAAATCCTTTTCATCGGCAAAAGGAAATTGCTTCAGCATCAAATCTGCCCAGGTTGAAGAGCCGCAACAACTCATCAGCTGTTTTAATTTCTCTGTCTTATTTATTTTATTAAATGCTTTTATCGTCATAATAATCTTTTAAATTATTTTACAGATGCTCCCTGCTCAATCCAGCAACGTATAATATCCCTTTCTTTTTGT
>JANMWP010000491.1:0-3306 GCA_031394065.1 Chitinophagaceae bacterium | reverse complement strand
TACGTGCAGCATCTGTAACCTTAATGGGCACAAATCCATTTTTACAAATGGGCGTAGTGTGTTGCGAAACCTGGTAGCCTTTTGGTAAATCGGGATAAAAATAATTTTTGCGGGCAAAATAATTATGCTGTTCAATTTCGCAATGCAGTGCCAGCCCCAATTTAATGGCATATTCAATAGCCTTGTTGTTCATTTTGGGCAAAGTGCCCGGATGTGCCAGGGTGATTGGACTGATATGTGTATTTGGATCGGTGCTGAAAGCGGCACTATCGCCACAAAATAATTTGCTTTGGGTAAGTAACTGGGTATGTACTTCCAGGCCAATTACTACCTGGTATTTATCATTTTGTTTCACGGGGCAAAGGTAATTGACAATAGGCAATCAACAATCCTCCTTCGCTGAAGCTACGGCGGATACAAAAAAAGCGTTCTGAAATTTTCAGAACGCCTTCTCATGCTTATTCATGGCTTATAAATTAGCAGTCTTTAATTTTTTAGGTATTTTAATATCAAAGCTCATGGCACTTCCATTGCGTGTTGCTTTAATATTGTAGGTTGATTTTTCCATGTTCTCCATTAACTGTTCACGCATTTCATCGGTATTTGTAATTTTTTTACCGCCAATTTCTGTAACCATATCTTCTTTTTTCAAACCGGCTTTTTCGGCAGGAGAGTCTTTATCAACATCCAGCACTTTTACTCCATTGCCTTCTTCGGTGTCCTGAATTTTTAAACCAAGTTTTTGATGACGTGGGTAGGTATCGCCTAAAAGATTAAAATTGTTGCCAGCACCCGGAGTCCATACTTTAGCTGCCATATCAGCCAATTCCTTATCATTCCACATTTCAATTCCAGGTACAGTTTGTAACCGGGGCATAGAAAAAGATCTGGTCATACCATCGGGGCCGCTGAAAGAATAAGACATCGACCTGGATTCTTTACGTTCACCCAAAGTGGCTTTTACCGAACTTTCTTTACCATCACGCTTATAATACACGGTTACTTCATCTTTTGGTTTAAAAGATGTAACAGCTTCTGATAAGGAGTTAGGGTCATCCACTTTTTTTTCGTTGATCTTCGTAATAATATCACCATTTTTTAATCCAGCTTTTTCGGCAGCACTTTCTTTGGTAATATTGGTAATCTCGGCCCCATCCGATTTAGAATCTTTCTTTCCTTCATTATCAGCTTTTGTCGTAACCCCTAAAAAAGCACCGGATTCATCATTGTCACCACCTGCAAATGTCAATCCTTCAAAATCTTGAGGGTACATCTGAAACCTGGTGCCACCTTTGCCATCGCGGATGATGATGTTTCTTTTATTGATAGTGATCTCATCATCTTTGTATTCAGATAATGGCTTGCCGTTGATGGTAACCTGGTCACCCTTGATCTCTACAGTTATCTTGGTATCCTTTTCGCCTTTTTTACGGATGATGATCTCCTGAGTTTCTTTTTTACCCTTATCGCCTTTTGCTGCTTTATCGCCTTTATCATCCTGGGCAGTAAGGGTGGTTGTAAAAGCTGCGAAACACATAATAGCAGCGGTAAAAACAATTTTTTTCATGACTTTATATTTTATGTACGAAATGTTTAGTAGGACAAAACTAAGACCTTTTTTTGAATTACGAAATATTTCGCAGATTATTTTTTTGCTTTAACATATTATTTGGGATTTGCCCGCAGATTTCGCTGATGTCGCATATTTTATTGTGTGCTTTTCTGCGACATCTGCGGGACAATTATCGGCCGCAGGCTTATTATAAATTTGGATTGGCCCTGGTATAGGTTCTTACCGGGCAATTATCAACAATGCCTTCAGCAATAAAATCCATTCCTATTTTTTCCAGCACTTTTATGGAAGCTATGTTTTCTATATGTGCCCTGCCGGTGATGAGTTTAAGATTTAAGTGATTAAAACCATAATCCAGACTATGTTGTGCAGCTTCGGTGGCAAAACCTTTATCCTAGGCACTTTGCATCAGGCGGTAGCCAAGGTCTATCTCATCCAGTTCGGGCCGGTATTTTAAACCGCACCAGCCAATAAAATCCATATTATCTTTTGTATGTATAGCCCAGCAGCCAAGGTTGTTTTTGTATTGTGGTAAGATGATGTCGAGTAAAATTTTTTCTGCCTGCGCTTCTGTTTGTAAAGTTGGCTCATGCACATATTTTACAATTTCGGGATCACTGTTGAGCGCTAAGATCAACGGCGCATCCACTTCAGTAAATTGGCGAAGGATGAGGCGGAGTGTTTCAAATATTACGATCATTAAGTAAATATTTTTCAGAGAGGGCTTTACAATAAGCTTTTCACCTTATCAATCACTGCTCTCAAATTGCTTACATCCTGCCCGCCGGCTGTTGCCAGGTTTTTTTGTCCGCCGCCGCCGCCTTTTATTAATGGAGCAACATGCTCTTTAATTATTTTTCCGGCATCTAAATTTTTTGCTGCAACAACCGTATCGCTGATGCCGATGGCAACAAAGGGTTTACCATCAATATTGGCGCAAAGCACAGCCACATGATCGTGCAGCTTATTTTTAAGATCGAAACAAAGTTTCTTTAATGCATCAGCACTGCTTACTTCAATGATGGCTCCAATAAAAGTTACGTTGTTGATGATCTCGTCTTTTTGCAGCAATTCATTACGGATGATAACAAGCTGCCTGGCTTCCAATGCCTCGATGTGTTTTTTTAGAGTAGCGTTTTCACTTTGTAAATTTTCAATCGACTTTGTAATATCCTTCGGATGTTTTAATAAGCCACTAATTACACCAATTTCCGCGAATGCGGTATTGACTAATTCTTCTGCTGCTTTACCACAAACAGCTTCAACCCTGCGAACGCCGGCGGCCACAGCGCCTTCGCTTTTAATTTTAAATAAGCCGAGTTCACCGGTGCTGCCCACATGTGTGCCTCCGCAAAGTTCAATGGAATAATTTGCATCCATAATTACAACACGTACTACATCGCCATATTTTTCGCCAAACAAAGCCATGGCACCAAGCGCAACTGCTTCATCTTTATTCATTGATTTGATGACAACCGGAATATTTGCCCTTATCTTTTCATTTACCAATGCTTCTACTTTTGCAATCTCTTCATCAGTAACTTTTGCAAAATGACTAAAGTCGAAACGCAGGTGTTCTTCATTTACCAGACTGCCTTTTTGTGCCACATGCTTGCCCAATACATTACGTAAGGCTGCATGCATCAGGTGTGTAACACTGTGGTGCAGGGTAATATCTTTTCTTCTCACAGCATCTACCTTTGCAATCACATAATTATCGCTATGTTTAGGGA
>JANMWP010000489.1:0-5943 GCA_031394065.1 Chitinophagaceae bacterium | reverse complement strand
CCTGTAGTAAGTGATTTTATCGAAGAAACTCAAGCTTCAAGCTTCAAGCCACAAGAGGCAGATCATGATTTCAACAGCCTGCCTGATTTGGTAAACAAACCACAAACCACAATTCTTGAAGTACAAAATCTGCAGGTTCATTTTCCATTAAAGAAAAATCTGTTTGGAAAAGCCACACAATTTTTTAAAGCCGTTGATGATGTAAGTTTTACCGTGCAACAGGGTGATATTGTTGGCCTGGTTGGCGAAAGTGGCTGTGGCAAAACTACTTTGGGCAGAAGTATTTTGCAATTAATTAAACCAACATCGGGTAAAATTTTGCTGGAAGGAAAAGACCTGACACAAACCAACCCGGAAGTTTTACGCAAAATGCGTAAGGATTTACAAATTGTTTTTCAGGATCCTTATGGTTCCTTAAACCCACGCATTACTATCGGCGATGCCATACTGGAACCCCTAAAAGTTCATGCCGTATTATCCAATAACAAACAACGAAAAGATAAGGTGATGGAATTGCTTGAAAAAGTAAATCTGGATACCAATCACTTCAACCGGTATCCACACCAGTTTAGTGGTGGACAGCGCCAGCGTATCTGTATAGCAAGGGCATTGGCATTATACCCTTCTTTTTTAATTTTTGACGAGAGTGTTTCGGCGCTTGATGTAAGTGTGCAGGCACAGGTTCTTAATTTGTTGAGCGACCTGAAAAAAGAATTTGGATTTACGGCTATTTTTATCTCACACGATTTATCGGTGGTGCACTATATCTGCAACCGCATACTGGTTATGTACAAAGGAAAAATTGTAGAAGAAGGAACTGCTGACCAGGTTTATCATCATCCTGAAAATGAATACACACAAAAACTGGTGAATGCCATACCGGGTAAGAATTTACGGCAACCATTATATTGATTTACAGTAAAATCTTTCTAAATCAAAACCTAAAAAAAATACATGTTAATAATTATTCATTTTCATGCATAATTAAAACGTATTATCTGCCTGTAATTTATTACCTTTGCCCACTTTAAATCATGCCGTAACATGATAAATGTCCTGGAAAAAAGGGCTTAATCACTGTAAAACTACAGTACAGGCGTGTGACACCAATAAAAATTAAATACGTTACATGAAATTATCCCAATTCAGATTCGACCTTCCTTTAAACTTAATTGCACAAAACCCTACCAAACGCCGTGAAGACAGCCGTATGATGGTTATTGACCGCAAGACGGGGCAGATCGAGAACAAGCACTTTAAAGAGATCATGGATTATTTTGATGATAAAGATGTGTTTGTAGTAAATAATACCAAAGTTTTTCCGGCACGTATGTATGGCCGCAAAGAAAAAACCGGTGCCAAAATTGAGGTTTTCCTTTTGCGTGAATTGAACAAAGCCAATAAGCTTTGGGATGTAATTGTTGACCCTGCCCGTAAAATACGTGTGGGCAATAAATTATATTTTGGCGAAAGTGATGAACTGGTTGCTGAAGTAATTGATAACACTACCAGTCGCGGCCGCACCATCCGTTTTTTATGGGATGGTACCGATGAGGAATTTAGAGGCATGCTGGAAATTTTAGGCGAAACACCTTTACCAAAATACATCAAGCGCAAGCCCGATGAAGAAGATAAAGAGCGTTACCAAACTGTTTATGCCAAGCATGAAGGTGCTGTTGCAGCACCAACAGCGGGTTTGCACTTTAGCCAGGAATTAATTAAAAGACTGGAGATAAAAGGAATTCGTTTTGCAGAGACTACTTTGCATACTGGCCTGGGAACGTTCCGACCGATTGAGGTTGAAGATTTGAGTAAACATAAAATGGATGCAGAATATTACCGTATTGAAGAAACAGCCTGCAACATTGTGAACAAAGCCAAACAAAACGGCAACCGTATCTGTTCAATAGGCACTACTACGATGAGGGCTATGGAATCTTCTTTTACAGCACAAAAATTATTAAAACCATCCGAAGGCTGGACCAATCATTTTATTCATCCACCTTACAATTTTAATATTGCCGATTCATTGGTTACCAATTTTCATTTACCAAAAACCAGTTTGCTCATCATGGCCTGTGCATTTGCCGGTTACGATTTGATGATGGAAGCTTATAAAAAAGCAATTAAAGATAAATACCGTTTCTTCAGTTATGGAGATGCGATGTTAATCATCTAAAGAAATATTTACTAAGACTTTTTTTGAGACTCTCCGCCGCAGCGGGGAGTTTTTTTTGCCTGGAAAGTTAGCCACAGATTGCGAAGCAGTTTCTGTGGCAACAAATAAAGAAGCCCCGATAGAGATCGGGGCCGTTTTAATCCAATATCCTATGAAAAACCACAGGTAAGACGTTGAAATGGTACATTTTGTTGCAAAGAAATTGTTAACAGTTTTAATTAACTTTAGCTCACCAAAAACAATCAACATGAAAACCATTCATCAATGGCTAAATGAATATGGCGAAAGCCATCAGGATCATACCAACAAAACCATTCACTGGATCTGTGTTCCATCCATATTTTTTTCAATTGTTGGATTGTTGTACAGTATTAAACTACCGGTTACAATTGCCGGCATACAACTGAATGTTGCCATGATAGTACTGGCATTAACTACCATTTATTATATCTCGCTTTCCAGAACCCTGTGGATCGGTTTATTTTTATTTGCTGTTTTGTGCTTGTGGCTTTGCTATCTGATTGAGCAGGCAAACTTTATCCAGCTCTGGTTATTCTGTGTTATTGTTTTTGTGCTTGCCTGGATCGGACAGTTCTATGGCCATAAGGTAGAAGGTAAAAAACCTTCCTTTTTAAAAGACATACAATTTTTAATGATTGGCCCGGCCTGGCTGATGAGTTTTATTTATAAAAAATTGGGAATAGCAATATAGCTGCAAGGGGAATAGCCACAAGGGAGAAGCATGAATTTTTCTGCAGTAATTCATAATAAAAACTACGTTGAATTTAAAACTTGCCCCCTTGAGGCTTGCAACTTATAGCTTCCTACAGTCCAAACAACCCCTTATTCAGCAACTGCAATGTAGTTTCCTTATCGGCCCTGGAAATTAATAAAGAAACATTGTGTCTGCTGCCGCCATAGCTAACCATACGTACGGGTATAGGTTCCAGCGCATCAAATATTTTCTTCATCACATCTTTTGTTTCGGCAATTTCGTTACCAACAATAGAAACAATGGTATGATTGGTATCAATCTCAACAGTTCCAAAAGATTCCAGCTCTTTTAAAATTTCCGGCAAATGAACATCATCATCAATCGTTACAGAAACGGCAACTTCCGATGTGGTGATCATATCAATGCTGGTACGGTGCTTTTCAAACACTTCAAAAACCTTACGCAAAAAACCATAGGCCAGCAGCATGCGGCTGCTTTTAATGCGGATGGCAGTGATACCATCTTTAGCTGCAACCGCTTTTACACCAACACTTCCTGCTTTTTCTGCAATTAAAGTTCCTTTGGCTTCGGGTTGTAAAGTATTGAGCAGGCGAACAGGTACATTAAAAAACTGTGCAGGCCAAATACTGGCCGGATGCAGAATTTTTGCACCAAAATAAGCAAGCTCAGCAGCTTCCTCAAAACTCAACTGCTCAATGGCTTTTGTTTTTTCCACAACACGTGGATCGTTATTGTGCATACCGTCAATATCGGTCCATATTTCGCAAACACTGGCATTAATGGTGGCTGCAATTAACGAAGCACTGTAATCACTTCCTCCTCTTTTTAAATTATCAACTTCGCCTTTTGCATTGCGGCTGATATATCCTTGTGTGATGAAAATATTTTTATCCTTATGCTTGTTTAAAAGCTGTGCCAGCTTAACTTTTATGGTGCCCACCTGCGGCTCATCATAACTGTCGATGGTCATAAAATCAAGTGCAGGTAACAACACATGTGCAACCTTTTTTTCTTCTAAATAAAGACTGAATAATTTAGTGCTTAATAATTCGCCTTGTGCAAGTATATCTTTATTCAATGCCTGGCTGAATGATATTTTTAAGATGATGGTGAGGAATTCGAAGTGCTCGTTCAATACCTCGTTTGCTTTTTTTCTTGTTTCTTCTTCAGCCAGTAATTCTAAAACAAAATTTTGATAATGCGCCTGCAAAGTCTCTATTTGTTGCTTTGCTGCCGACCTGTCGCCACTTGCCAATGACTCACTTATTTCAACCAATGCATTGGTTGTGCCGCTTAATGCAGACAGTACAACTATCTTACGTTCCTCATCCCTGGTTATCAGATTTGCTACTTCATGCATACGCTGCGGCTTGCCTACGCTGGTGCCGCCAAACTTCATTACTTTCATTTCTTCTTAAAATTTTGAAATGCAAATATAACTTCTAAAAAGCAACTTCAAACTTATTGCTCAAAGCTTTCAAATCCTCCACCACAGCAGGCAGCAAAGGAATTCCGTTTTTCATTCTTTCTACTTCTATTTCTCTTTCGGGATCGCCCGGGATAATCACTTTTTCCTGTCCTGCAATTGTTTTTGCCGCACGGAAACGGATTATCCATTTATCCATATGCTCTTTAAATTCATCTGCTTTTCTGAAAGCATCAATACGCATCACGCCAAAAAAATGACCGATGCCTTCGCCGGGCATATTTTCGGGCATGGGTATGTATGCAGGGAATGGTGGCACCCATGGACCATAATTGGCGCCACTGAGTATGGCCGAAAAAATATCAACAATGGCACCCAAAGCATAGCCTTTATGGCTGCCATGCTCCTTATCACCGCCAAGCGGCACAAGTGAGCCTCCGTTCTTTAATTCTCCTGCATTGGTTGATACGTTTCCATCCTTATCCTGTATCCAGCCTGTTGGTGCTTCTAAATTTTTTCTTTGTAAGATTTCAAGTTTGCCGTTTGCAGCAGTGGTTGTTGCAAAGTCGGCAACAAAGGCCGGTTCTTTGCCGGCCGGTATGGCAACCGCAATGGGATTTGTGCCCAACATTCTTTCTTTAGAAAAAGTGGGTGCCACCAATGCCGATGCATTCGTCATGGCAATACCAATCATATCATGCTCCAAAGCCATCATGGCATGGTGGCCGGCAATGCCAAAATGATTGCTGTTTTTTACGCTCACCCAACCGGTACCAACTGCTTTTGCTTTATCAATAGCAACCTGCATAGCGAATGGAGCAACAACCAATCCCAAACCTTTATCGCCATCAACAACAGCGGTTGAAGGCGTTTCATGAATAATTTTTAAAGCAGGTTTTGCATTAACACGTGCTGCTTCCCACAGGCGTATGTAGCCGCTAAGCCTGGCTACACCATGACTATCAACCCCACGTAAATCGGCTGAGAGCAAGGATTTTGTTGCTGTTTCGGCATCAGTTTCATTGCAGCCGATTTTTAGAAATATGTTTTTGGAGAAGTTGTAAAGATGGTTGTAGGTGAAGGTTGTACTCATCAAACAAAAATAACTGAAAATATGTGTCTGTAAGTTCTAATTAACCTGTTACATTTCTTAAAATTGATTTTTAAGCATTCTTAATAACCAAAAGCATATACTTTGTTTTCCTTTTTCTTAAAATAAAAGGGCAAATAGATTACAATTCCAACAATGAAACTGGCTAAGTAAGTAAATATGGAAGCCTTAATCAAGAAAGCAACAAGAAACCAGATACCAATAAAAATAAGGAGTGTAAAAATATCTAAATAGATAATGAACTTAAAATTCCAGGAATAAATTTTCCCAAGAGGCTTAATAAAAGTATAATACAAATATTTGCCATCTTCCCTTGTGATACTTTCTTTTACTAATACAAAATCAAAATACCCGATTAATAAGTCTATTGCTTTTGATTTATACTGCATGCTTCCAAATGCATCTAAATAAGCTATAAAATTACCTACGCTTTTTATGTGATGATATTTGGTAATCATCACTTCTCTGCACAATTGATCATACTTATCAAT
>JANMWP010000638.1:0-7146 GCA_031394065.1 Chitinophagaceae bacterium | reverse complement strand
TAAATAAAGGCAAGGAAGAAACCTGTGTAACATTACGCAATCAAATAAAAGAGATAGACAAAAAGTTGGAGCGGTTAGAAGAGCGTTTAATTATTGAAGAAATAGACAGAGCAATGTTTGATAAATACCTTGATAAGTTCACTAAGGAGAAGCAGGAAATTGAGAAACAATTAGCCGAAAGCGGTACACAAGTGTCGAACCTTGAAAAATGTATTGATACCACTATGACTTATGCCAGCAAACTCAATACCATGTGGAATGCTGGCGATTATAATAAAAAACAAAGGCTGCAATTTTTACTCTTTCCTGAAGGAATGTCCTACAATCGTATAAAGGATGAGTGTCGAACCAAAAGGGTTAATACTGTTTTCCTCTATATCTCCCAACTGGCAAGCATTTTAGGGGAAAAGAAAAGCGGGAACAACGGTTGTAAAACCGATGTCGCCGCTTTAGTGGAGAGTATCGGGGTCGAACCGACGACCTCTTGCATGCCATGCAAGCGCTCTAGCCAACTGAGCTAACCCCCCAAACGGATTGCAAATATAGTGGCAACCGGCTCTGCCTCAAAATGAAATTTTAATTTTGTTTATTGGCAGGAGATGCAGGATTATTATTACCTCCTGGATTCACTTTATTGACACCGGATTCAATAGATTTTATCGCTTCCAGGTTTTGCTTTGCCAGCACAAAATTACTGTCGAGTGCCAATGCTTTTTCAAAATATTTTTTTGATTCTGCTTTTTTATCCAGATCATACAATGCTAAACCTGTTACATTATAAATACCTGCCTGCAAATAAGTGCGGCCCATGCGTTCTCCGGCATTATATGTCATGGTGAAATCTGGTTTAAATTCAAGTTTTTCTGTACTTGCAGATGTTGCTAAACATTCTGCCAGGCGTTTAATACCATATTGCAGTTCCATTAAAGTATAGGCGTGGTAAGGGCTTTTTGTTTTAGCATACAATTTTTCATAAATCCCAATTGCCTCTTTAGGCTGATTTAATTTATCCAGGCAAATTCCCTTCATTTCCATCAAAGTCAAATCTTCAGGTTTTCCTTTCAATCTTTTATCTGCCCAGTAATAACATTGTATATAGGAATTCTGTTGCAGATAAAGCATCGCTAAAGTATCTTCATAAACTGTATTGGCACCCTGATCTGCTACATAATAACTTAAAGCTGTTATACTGGTTGACAGATCGCCGCTGGCTGCTGACTGCTTAAACACCTTAAGATGAGCATTACCGGTAGCCGGTGTAGTTTTACTACCTTGAGCAAAACAATTAAAAGCTAAAAAAGAAACCAGGGATACAAAGATTATTTTTTTCATTTTATTTTATTTTATTTCTTTAATTGACTAAAAAAACCGGAACAAGATTCCGGTTTCAATACAAATATCCGGTAAAAATTTAATCTCCCCAAATTTCTTCTTTTCCTTCCAGCCAGGATTTTACCAATGTTGTAGTTACCGATTTTGGCCTTTCAAGCGGAAAGCCCAGAGCCCTGTCCCAGCAAAGGCTTGCCAACACTCCCAAAGATCTTGAAACTCCAAATAATACAGTATAAAATTCATATTCTACCATCCCATAATGTACCAGCAAAGCACCGCTATGTGCATCCACATTAGGCCATGGATTTTTAATTTTTGCTATAGAACCTAAAACCGGAGGTACAGCTTCATAAATATTCCATACTGTTTGTACCAATGCATCATCCGGCATGTGTTTTTTTCCAAATTCCATTTGTGCAGTAAATCTTGGGTCTGTTTTTCTTAATACTGCATGGCCATAACCGGGAACCACTTTACCTTCACTCAAGGTTTTTTTAACATACTCTTCAATCTGTTCCTTAGATGGAATATCTGTGCCAATTTCTTCTCTTAATTCATAAATCCATTTTATTACTTCCTGGTTAGCCAATCCATGCAAAGGCCCGGCCAATCCATTCATGCCAGCGGCAAAACATAAATAAGGATCGCTTAATGCAGAACCAACCAAATGAGTGGTATGTGCAGATACATTACCTCCTTCATGATCGGCATGTATGGTCATATACAAACGCATCAATTCATGAAAACCCTCTTGTTCATATCCCATCATGTGGGCAAAATTTCCTGCCCAATCCAGTAAACCATTGGGTTGAATATGTTCTCCATCTTTATATTTACGACGATATATGTAAGCTGCAATCCTTGGCAATCGGGCAATCAAATCCATCGTATCATCAAACACGGCATCCCAATAATCTTTTTTAGCCATGCCTTTAGCATAACGTTTTGCAAACTGGCTTTCGGTTTGCAAACTCATAATGGCAACAACAAACTGCGTCATTGGATGTGTGCTTACCGGTAAAGCTTCTATGGTTGCAAATACATGATTGGGTACATGACTGCGGCGTTGCCAAACACTGCTGATATGATGTGCATCTTCGTCTGAAGGCAGAGAGCCTACCAGCATCAGGTAAAATAATCCTTCTGGTAACGGTTCGCTTCCACCACCAACTGCTTTGGGCAATTTTTCTCTTAACTCCGGAATTGAATATCCACGAAAACGGATTCCATCCTGAGCATCAAGTAATGAAGTTTCTGATACAAGTGCTGTAATTCCCCGCATTCCCTGATAAATCTGGCTTAATGTTACTTCTCCAATAACTTTCTCTCCATGCTCTTTCAGTAAGTTTTTAATTTCTGCAGCTACTGTATCTGCCTGCTCTTTAAACCTGTCTTTAATAATGCCCATAAAATAATTTATATCTGGTTAATTAAATTTGCTGTTTTTTAGAAGAAGGTAATTGTTGAACGCCCTAAAACCCTTAAAAAACCTATAAAGCGATTGAACTTTAAAGATGTTTAAAATTACGATGACGCAGCGTTTAAAACAAAAGTTTTAGCAGAAAGTTTAAATAAACAGGCAATCCCGTTACTTCTACTTGGGCGCTTTTTTATACAGGTAAAATGCCAGGAATCCAAAGATGATATTAGGAGTCCAGGCCGCTAAAAAGGGAGTAAAATTTCCCTTAGTTGCAAATACCAGGGAGAACCTGCTGAACAAAATATAAAGCACACTGATTACTACACCAATTGCCAGGTGAAGACCACTGCCTCCCCTTATTCTGCGGGATGCCAGCACCGCACCGATTATGGTAAGAATGAGAACCGAAACAGGGATAGCATCCCGGTTATAACGTTCAACCAAAAGGGTACTGAGTGATTCGGAGCCACGCAATCTTTCTATTTTTATAAAATCATCAAGTTCCGGCGTAGGCAACTGGTCTTTCAGGTAATTATCTTTTCGCAGATCACGTGGTTTAAAATTGTATCGGATAACGAGCTCAGGAGTTCTGGTAACTCTTTCTGAAATACTGTCTAACCTGCGTTCTACGGCGTTAAGCAGTTTCCATTTAGCAGTTGCACTATCCCAGTTAAACTGCTCGGCCCTTAAATTATAAACCAGTTTATTTTTCTCAAACCGCTGTACAAAAAATCCATTACCCGATTTTAAAACAGTATCATAGCCCCGTATGCCCACATAGGTAAAAGAATCCATTTTAAAATACAATTTCTGTTTATAATTGGAAGTATTACTTTCGGGCGCAACCGGGCCATCAATATATTTTGCTTCAAAATTGCCCCATTTAAGATTTGCTTTTGGAACTACGTATTGATATCCAATCCATAAAATGACAGATAAAAAAATACCTCCTGCAACATAAGGCAATAAAAATCTGCGATAACTGACACCACTACTGAGAATGGCAATAATCTCTGACCTGCCAGCCATCTTGCTGGTAAAAAAGATAACAGAAATAAAAACAAACAAGGGAAACAACATGGCATCAATACGGGGAATAAAGCCAAAATAATAGTCGGTAATAATCCGTGTAAACGGCAATTTTGATTTTACAAAATTGTCTGTTTTTTCGCTGATGTCAACTACAACAACAATTGCAGTAAACAATATCAGACAAAAGAAAAATGTAGTCAGATATTTTATCAGTATGTATCGGTCTATTTTTTTCATACCTAAAGTAGAGACAAAAGTAACTGAAATGCAGCTGGCAAAGAAATACAGACGTGAAGAATTTGTGAAGATTGGGAGGAAGGTTTAGAAGTTTAGTGTTTAGGAGTTTAGTTTGGAAATTTTGAATTAAAAGCTATCTTCTAAACCTCTAAACTTTCTAAACTCCTAAACTAGTTATAGCTTTAGCCGCTATCCACCCCGTAGTCCAGGCATTTTGAAAATTATAACCTCCGGTAATACCATCTACATTTATTATTTCGCCTGCAAAAAACAAACCCGGGTGTTTTTTGCTTTGCATAGTATTAAAATCAATTTCGTTTAATTGAATACCGCCTGCCGTAACAAATTCTTCTTTAAAAGTGGTTTTACCTTTAATGGTAAACTCCTGTGCACATAAATTTTTAATCAGTTTATTTTGTTCCCTGGCAGGAAGATCGGCCCAACGTAAATCTGCCTGAATACCAGATTGAATTAAAAGATATTCCCACAAACGGTTTGGCAATGAAAAAGCATTTCTATTTATTATTTTTTGGGCTGCTGATTCAAACCTTATCTTTTGCAGTTTTTCACGCAAACTGTTTTCATTAAACTCCGGTATCCAGTTTATCAATATTGAAAAATGATAATTATTTTTTGCCAATTCCCTTGCTCCCCAGGCAGAGAGTTTTAAAACAGCCGGTCCGCTCATTCCCCAATGTGTAATTAACAAAGGCCCGCTTTCGGATAATTTTGAACCGGTAATTTTAATAACAACATTTTCAACTGAAACACCCATTAATGCTGTTATGCTGTTACCGGGCATGTTAAAAGTAAACAGTGAAGGAACCGGTTCTTCAATACTGTGATCCGTTTTTTTTAACCAATCATACTGCAATATTTTAGGATACCCACCGCTTGCAATGCAAACAAAATCTGCAGGTAAAATAGTATCATCTTTCAGCAGCAAATTCCATTTTCCGGCATTGCTGTAAATTCCTTTTACTTCTTTATTCATGCTGATTTCAACGCCATATTTATTTGCCTCCTTCATTAAACAATCAATAATAGTTTCAGAAATGTCTGTTACCGGAAACATTCTTCCATCAGCCTCAGTTTTTAAAACTACGCCCCTTGCTGCAAACCAGGCAATGGTATCGTTGGTAAAAAAATGATGAAATGCTTTTTTTAAAAATGAAGATCCCCTGGGGTATTTTTTAACCATTTCTGCAATGCTGTAACAGGCATGGCTTACATTGCAACGGCCACCACCACTTACTTTTACCTTGCTTAATAATTTACTTGATTTTTCGAGGATGATAACCTCCAGTTGAGGGTTTAACCTTGCTGCATTAACAGCACAAAAAAAGCCTGCAGCCCCACCTCCAATTACTATCAAGCGTTTTTTATTCATTTAAATGGAAGTTACATGCTGGATGCCGGATAAGTGTTCAATAATTGAAAAACTTTTCACTGTTCAGACTACCATCCAGTATCAAGTATCCAGTATCTTCTTTAATAATCAGAACAAAGTTCGGCATTTGCTTTTTCAGCAGCTTCTATTGGCGTAAATGAAGATAAAATATCTGCCGTGCCTTTTTGAATACAGATATCATGTTCGTAATGTGCTGCCGGCTTTCCATCTGCAGTCCTGATGGTCCATCCATCTTTATCATGAAAAACATCTTTTGTACCCAGGTTTATCATGGGTTCAATGGCAATTACCAACCCTTCACGCAGTTTAGCGCCAGTGCCTCTTTTTCCAAAATTAGGAACCTGGGGTTCTTCATGCAAACTGCGGCCAAGGCCATGCCCCACCAGGTCTCTTACCACACCATAGCCATGTTGTTTTTCGGTATAATCCTGTATAGCAAAAGCAATATCGCCAACGCGGTTACCAATGATAGCTTTTTCAATTCCCTTGTATAAAGATTCTTTTGTTACCTGCATTAATTGTTTAACGGCATCTGTTATTTCTCCTACACCAAAAGTGTAAGCACTATCGCCATGAAAACCATTTTTAAAAACACCCACATCAACCGATACCACATCACCGCTTTTCAATTCTTCATTGGTTGGAAAACCATGAACTACTGCATCGTTTACAGAAATACAGCAGGTAAAAGGGAAACCCTGATAACCTTTAAAAGACGCTGTCGCTTTATTATCATTTATAAATTCGGCTGCAATTTTATCTAATTGCATGGTAGTTATTCCTGGCTTTATTTTAGCAGCAACAACAGCAAGTGTTTCGCAAACCAGCAAACAGCTTTCTCTCATCAGTTCAATTTCAGCCTTGCTTTTGTAGTGAATCATGCCCCTATCCCCTAAAGGGGAATTTTATGTGTTAGAAAATTATTTAAAACAAACCCCGACATTTTCAGTCGGGGCTTAAGAATTATATTTTAAGTCCCCTCTTCTGGGGTATCGATAATTATACTCCTGCAGAAACCTGTTGTCTGCCTTGTATTCTGCCACTGCTCATTAATCCGTCGTACTGGCGCATTAACAATTGTGTTTCTATCTGTTGTAATGTATCTAAAATTACGGCAACCATAATCAACAATGATGTACCACCAAAGAAAGTAGCAAAACCCTGTTGCATTCCAAATATTAACTGAATGATACCCGGAAGAATACCAACGAATGCCAGTAAAATGGCACCCGGTAAAGTAATCCTGTCCATAATGGTTCCTATATAATCCGCAGTTGGTTGCCCCGGTTTAACACCTGGTATAAAACCATTATTGCGTTTTAATTCATCGGCCATTTGCTTAGGATTAAATATCAACGCTGTGTACAGGAATGTAAATGCAATTACTGCAACAGTGTATACAATCATATAACCAAGGTTGGTATGATCGGTAAAATATTTTGTCCAGCTGGCTGTTCCGCCGAATGAAAATAAGGTTGGCAGAAAAAGTATTGCCTGTGCAAAGATGATTGGCATTACACCCGATGCATTTACTTTTAATGGGAGAAAGTTTCTGGCACCACCAAACTGGCGATTACCAACAATTTGTTTTGCATAATTAACCGGAACTTTTCTGGTACCCTGTACCAAAAGTATAATTCCCAATATAACAGCAATTAATAAAACAATTTCAATTAAAATCATTAAGATACCGCCGGCTCCTCTTGTAAACCTG
>JANMWP010000436.1:0-3417 GCA_031394065.1 Chitinophagaceae bacterium | reverse complement strand
GTTGTGCAAAACCCCGACAGCGGCTAACAGCCCTGTCGGCGGTTGTTTATAAACGCTCCTCCTCTTTTTTTCCTAATTGCTCAATTGTTTTTTTAGCACTTGCCAATCGTATCTTTTTATTCTTCTCCACCAGCTTTGCCGTAGCCCATTTTTCTACTTTATGATGCAGCGGAACTAATAAAGCAGCAATACAAACCAATGCCAGCAACATTAAAATGGGTGAGTGGTGCGTTACCCGTTCTAAAAAAGGGTGCAGTAATAAATTGAGGAATTCAAATACGATCAACAAAGCCACTACTCCGAAAAATTCTATCAGTTTGGTATTGGTAATAAAACTGCGGCTGAGGAGCAAATAAAATGTAAGTAAAAAAATAATGCCAAGAGCTATTAAAGCGTATTGAATGTTTTCCCTACGTTGTTCTTCTTCCTTCTTTTGCCTGGCTTCTTCTTCAATGGTTCTTATTTGCTCATTAAAAGCCAGGTCCTGTATTTTATTGATGTTATTCTGATTGAAAATTACCTGGTTAAGTTGTATTTCCATCTTTGCATAATAATAGGCACTGTCTGGTAGCTTCAACGAATCGTAAACCTGCCGCATAAAGCCGGCACCTTTCAGTTTAAGATCGTTATTGCCTGATGCAAAGCCATTCAATAACATCATGGCCTGTTCTTTTGCTTCTTTAAAGTTTTTGTTTGCAAGTAAAAAAGGTATGTATATACTTGCAAAACGCAAGCGGGTATAAGAACTTATTACTAAATCTGATTGAGCAACTGCTTTTTTAAAATAAAGTGTGGCCATTTCTTTATCACCCAGTTCATCCTGCACCGCTCCGTTTAAAAACCAGGCGTTAAAGATATAGAGCTGGCTGTTGATGTGCTGGCTGGTAATGGTAAGCGGTTGCGCATAAACCAGCGCCGAATCTGGTTGATGGTTCACCACAAAGTAAGTAGCCATGCCCCGTTGATATTGTACCAGCATGAAATCATACATGGGATGTGATTTGTCTGGCAAATTTTCACCGCCTTTGCGAATGTATTTTCCAAATTCCTCATTATTCTGAAGGTTAGCATAAACAATGGCCATATCAAAGTAGATAGAACTTAGCCGGCGTTTATCATTTGCCTTCTCTGCCAGTGGAATGGCCTTAAAAAAATATTCAAGCCCGGTGGCATTATCTCCTTTTACCCTTGAGATATATTGGCCTATTATATTGTAACTGATGGCCAGTAACGAATCATTTTTAAGTTGTTGTGCAATCTGTAAAAGTGCCGTACAGGTAGCTGAATCTATGTCGCCACCATTAAAGGCAGCCTCTGATATGGCATTGAGAATCGTAAACCGGTCAAGAGGTTTGGTTGTTTTGGAAAGCACAGTCTTTAAACTGTCGACATAGTTGTTTTGTGCAAAAACTGTTTGCATACCTGCAATAAAACAACAGAGCACTATTATTTTTTTCATAATTACATTTATTCAAGATTGTATTCTTTTTTTATTAAAGAGTCAAGTGACATATTTTGCTGTAAGGCTCTTCCAATATTATCCCTGAACCAATCGACGTAGACTACATATTGATCAAGCTTATTTATGAATTTTTGAAGAACAATTTTGTCTTTTGTCAAAAAGTAAGGACTATCAGGCAATATGACTGGATGGGGGGTGAAATACCCACTGTTAAAATATGCTCGGAATACGCTTGATTTGAAGATATCACTGCCTGCTTCATAAATACCTTGCCACTGTTTCTGGATTAAAGTTTTCTGCATGTCATCTACATAATTCCTTATAAAACCATCATACTTACTAATTCCATAAGAAACTGCTTTGTTTTTGATTAATCTGAAATTGCCAGAATTTTTTAACTGGTCTATGGTTCTGTCAGCATATATCCATTTTGTAAAAAAGTTTAAGTAAACCTGTTGTTGATATATTTCTGTTGCATGTTTTTCCAATTGCTCATTGTCCTTTAACAATGGTATTAAGGAGTCAATATGAGTTCCAATCACTACAAAGCTGGATCTCATTCTAACTAATGTAGCGCTGTCGGTTTTAAGGTCTACGATCATGCTTTCCATAAATTCTTTTTCTCTGCTATGCTCAATAACATGTTCAAGTTGCCATTCAGCCAAAAAACCACAAAACACCGCAAGGAACAACATTAAAAACTCCCAGAAATAAGATTTCCAGTTTTTCTTGTGATGCGGCGCTGCCGGATCGTGGGCGTGGTGATGTACTTCCATATCTTCGGTTTGTGGGTGTTCAATCATTGCAACTTTTTCTTCAGGCATAACGGTGTCTTCAACAGGCATTATTTCTTCCGGTTGTTGTGCATCGTCAGTTGCTTCTGGTAGTTGTATGTTATCTTCTTCCATATTAATCCAGGTGATATTCTTTTTGCAGGTATTCAATCAATTGGGCACCTGCAATTTTTAATGCTTCATCATTACCGAGTATTCCTTTTTTTGTGCCGTGCATATACACTGCAAAAACGGAAAGCTCCTGCAATAATTCATTGTTGGTTGTACGTAATAACGGGTTGTAGCTTAATCTTTTTATTTCATCATTTTTTCCTTCCGAACTAAGAAACACCTGAGCGTTAAAAATTTTTGCCGCTACTTTTTTGTATTCTGTAAACTCAGTTTCATTCACTGATTCCAATAGCCGTACCAGTGGAAATTTTTCATAATAGGCCATAATTTTATTGGAAGTATGTATGTTTTTTATCAGCCGGAAATTGCCTGAGTTTTTTAGTTGCTCAAAAGTTCGGGTGTTGGTTGATAAAGGATACAGGCGTGGTGCCAGCCTTACAAGGTAATATAATTGACCGCTATTATTTGCAATTTGCAAAGGAGTATTTAAAATATTAATTACACTGTCCATCATTGAAAGACCGCTTTGCACATGCACAATATGTTTTGATAAAACTTCCTGGTCGCTTTTTAAATCGGCAACCAGCGATTCGATGTATTGCTTCTCCCGTTGATGCTCTATAACATGCTCCAGTTGATACTCTGCTAAAAAACCGCAGAACACCGCCAGGAATAACATTAAAAATTCCCAGAAATAAGATTTCCAGTTTTTCTTTCCGTGTGCAGCGTGGGTGTGGTGGTGTACTTCCATATCTTCAGTTTCAGGTTTGTAGTTTGTGGTTTGTGGTTGTTCAACTTCGGAAGTTGTTTCAGTAGCAGGTACAATGGGTTCATCAGTTGAAGGGATGTTCAACTGTTGCTTATTGTACGGTGGCTTTACTTCTTCTTCGTTGTTGATAGGTTTGTTTTCTTCCATAATTTATTTTAGTGAATATTCTCTTTTAATCATTTCAATAAGCCCTTTTGCCCGGTTTTGAAGGGCAATAGCATTACGGATATAAAATTTAATAGTAGTGGAATAGTAATGATAGTTCAACGATACGGTGTTTA
>JANMWP010000418.1:0-2281 GCA_031394065.1 Chitinophagaceae bacterium | reverse complement strand
TGATGATACCAATATTGACAATTTTCACCTGGATGACCTGAGGTCTAAAATAGCCGTGGTTTTGCAGGATGTTTTTTTATTCAGCGGCTCGGTAAAAGATAATGTTACGCTTCTCAACCCAGCTATAAAAGATAAAGAAGTGGAAAGGGCTGCAAAAATGATAGGCATACATGATTTTATTATGCAATTGCCCGGTAATTACAATTATAATGTTATGGAAAGAGGTGCAACGCTTTCACTGGGCCAGCGGCAACTGCTTTCTTTTGTACGGGCTTTGTTATACAATCCTGCCATTTTAATTCTGGATGAAGCCACATCATCTGTTGATACAGAAAGTGAGGCTTTAATTCAGCACGCCATTGAAAAACTGATAGCCAACCGAACCTCCATTGTAATTGCCCATCGCTTATCTACCATCCGCAAGGCCAATAAAATAATAGTGCTTGATAAGGGCGAAATAAAAGAAATAGGCAGCCACAATCAATTGTTGGAAAAACGTGGCTTTTACTATCAGTTGCACAAAATGCAGTTTGAAAAACAGGAGAAATTGATTTGATAATTTGGTAATTATTTCATTTGCTGATTTGCCTGGTCTTCTTTTTTACCTCAATTTTATAAAATAGAGCTGATCTTACCCATCAGCACATCACCAAATCTCCAAATCAGCAAATTTTGACATTTTTAGCTTCTAATTTTAAAAATCCCCCCTCCATCCTTATCTTTGCGCCAAATTACAGGTATATTATGGCATCAAAGAGCATCAAATCATTACTGGTAGCGGTTTTCAGCATAAGTTTAGTGTTTTTTTCCAATGCTTCTTTTGCCAATCCTGAACCAACGGGAGACAGTGCTAAAAAAGCAAAGATTTTTGATGCCAATGAAGTGATTTTTGGTCATATCATGGATGCCCATGAGTTCCACTTTTTATCTTACAAAGGTTCCGACAGTGAAATGCACCATGCAACCATTCCTTTACCCGTTATTTTATACTCAAAAGAAAAAGGGTTTTCATGCTTTATGTCATCAGCTTTTCACCATGGCGAGCATGTTGTTGATGGCTATGCACTGTTAACCAATGAAAAAATTGATGAAGAAAAATTAGACCGTAATAAATATGCAGCTGGTAAAATTGTACCTGTTGATGAGAAGACAGGAAAGATTGATGAGACAGTTAGTGTGTATGATATTTCGCTTACCCGTAACGTGGTACAAATGTTCCTGGCACTTACTTTACTGGTTATCATCCTCATCAGGGTTGCCAAAAAATATGGTACTGGCCAGGGTATAACCACAGCGCCAAAAGGGATGCAAAACACCATGGAAACCATCGTGAACTTTGTGAACGATGAAGTAGCCAAACCAAACCTGGGCGCAAAAAGCAATAAATATCTTCCCTATCTCTTAACCGTATTTTTATTTATTCTTATCAATAATATTGTTGGGTTAATACCCGGTACAGCAAATGTTACGGGTAATATTGCCTTTACTTTTGTTTTATCTATGATATCGTTTGTGGTTATACTGTTCAGCAGTAAAAGCCATTACTGGATGCACATCATCAACCCTCCAGGTGTACCGGGTTGGGTTAAAGTTATTTTGGTACCGGTTGAGATACTGGGCATATTCACCAAACCTTTTGCCTTAATGATCAGGTTATTTGCCAATATGGTGGCAGGCCACATTTTAATCATCTGTCTAATATCGCTCATCTTTATTATGGCGGCATTAAACCAGTACATTGGTTGGGGTTTTTCGCCTTTCTCCATTGCCTTTACCATTTTCATTTATTTTATTGAGGTACTGGTTGCATTTTTGCAGGCCTTTATCTTTACTATATTAACAGCAGTATTCATTGGCCAGGCTTTCGAAGGCGGGCATGATGACCATGCACATGATACTGTTGCAGCGCATTAATAAACATTTTTTTTAACCAACATAAATTCACTATTATGAATTTTTTCTTATTAGAAGCTTTAGCGAATGCAGGTGGTGCAATCGGAGCTGGCTTAGGTGCAATCGGTGCCGGTATCGGTATCGGTCAAATTGGTAAAGGCGCATTGGAATCAATCGCCCGCCAGCCCGAAGCTATCAACGACATCCGCAGTAACATGATCCTTACAGCCGCTTTGGTTGAGGGAGCAGCGTTATTTGCGATCATCATTGGTTTCTTAGCTATGGTGCTTTAAAACCTTTACTGCATCCAAAGTACAGGACGGAGGATGCAGTAATTTTTTCGCCATCCTGAGCGAAGTCGAGAAATTTAAATTGAACATTTCAGAAT
>JANMWP010000389.1:0-3744 GCA_031394065.1 Chitinophagaceae bacterium | reverse complement strand
AAGCCTGGGGCAGCTTTTATTACGATGAAAAATACGATGCATTACGGGTAAATGTAAAACCCGTTGCTTTGGATAAAAGCGTTGAATATTTAAAGTATGAGTTTATTGAACACAAGGAAAAATACTGTGTAATTGCCATGCAGTGGGAAAAACTTTCTGTGCCATTTAAGGTGGATGTAGATGTGGAAAATATTGTAGTTGCCAGAATGCGTGAACAGCTAACCAGCCAGAAAGGGTTTGTGCCTGCCCTTGAATTGCAGGCCGCCCAATACTGTTTAAATAAAAATATCAATTTAGAAGAGGCACTGGTTTGGAGCCAAAGAGCAATTACTGGACAAGGCGGACAAAAAACCTACATCACCTTAAGAAACCTGGCAACAGCGTATGAAAAACTGAACAGGATACCTGAAGCTGATTCAACTATGGCTGAAGCTTTAACGATTGCCACAGCTAACCAATACACAGCATATGGCAGAATACTCATCACGCAAAAAAGAGCAGATAAAGCCATGGAGATATTTACCGCCTCCCAAAAAAGATATGGTGATGTGTACGGCGTAAACAATGGATTAATGAGTGGTTATTCTGCCAAAGGCGATTTTAAAAAAGCAATTATGTATGCCGAAAAAGCAATGGCACAGGCTCCCTCAGATGCAGCAAAAAAACAAATGGAAGGAAATATTGCCAAATTGAAAGAAGGCAAAGACATTAACTAATAAAGACAGAGCATATGCAAAACGCAATCAGTTGGTTTGAGATACCAACAACCGATATTAACCGGGCACAAAAATTTTATGAAACCATTTTTGGCATTGTGATGATGCCGATGGATTTACCAAGCATTAAAATGCGGATGTTTCCTTTAGATGATATGATGACCCAGGTTGGCGGCGCATTGGTTGACAGTGGCGGCTTTCACAAACCTTCTGCAACCGATGGACCACTAATTTACCTGAATGGAAATCCCGATGTGCAAAATATACTGGACAAAGTTGTTGAAGCCGGCGGAAGCATTATGGTTCCCAAAACAGAAATCAGTCCTGATTATGGCTTTATGGCGGTGTTTATGGATACAGAAGGAAACAGAGTTGCTTTGCATTCAGTTCCTCAGCAAAAATAAATTTTATGCCATTCAACGAAAAATTGGCCGACCGTACCAGAGAGCTCATTGCGCTAACTCATAAAAATATAGAAGAAAAAAGAATGTTTGGCGGTTTGTGTTTTATGGTTAATGATAAAATGTGCGTGGGTGTTGAGCAAAACCGGATGATGGTAAGGCTTGACCCTGATAAATATGATGAAGTGATGGAAAAAGACGGCTGCAAGCCTATGGACTTCACAGGTAAAGTAATGAAAGGATATGTATTTGTAGATGCTGATGTACTCAACACAAAAAAGAAACTGGAGTATTGGCTAAAGCTTGCATTGGAGTATAATAAAATTGCCAAAGTATCTAAAAAGAAATCTGTAAAAAAGAAAAAATGATCAGTTATGCAACAGCTTGAAATTAAAACACGCTTACAAATTTTAAAACCTGCCGGCGAAGTTTTTGATAACATTGTAGATCCGGAAAAGATGAAAAATTATTTTATCAGCCAAAGCAGCGGGTTTATGAAGGAAGGTGAATTGCTGATCTGGAAATTTCCGGAAATAGATATTGAGTTTACAGTAACCGTCGGAAAAATTGAACAGGGCAAATACATTTCCTATTACTGGGATGGCGCAATGGATGGCGAACAGACTTTTGTAGAGATAAGCCTGCAACAGGTATCAGCCAATATAACATTTGTTTCAATTACCGAAAAAAGCAAAGCCAATAACGAAGCCGGCATTAAATGGCTGAAGAATAATACAGAGGGCTGGGCAAATTTTCTGGCCTGTTTAAAAGCCTGGATGGAATATGGAGTTCATTTAAGAAAAGGAGCTTTTAATCCATCTCAACTACCCACAAATTGATTTTATGCAATACAGTATTACAAGATCTCTGGAGATTTTAGAAAGAACACCTGCTGTTCTTCAGTCGCTGCTTGCAGGCTTGCCCGATGATTGGGTAATGCCAAACGAGGGCCCCGAAACATTTTCGCCTTATGATGTGATTGGCCATTTGATACACGGCGAAAAAACAGATTGGGTGGTAAGAGCGAAAATGATTTTGGAATTTGGTAATACCCGGACTTTTGAAAGGTATGACCGGTTTGCACAGTATGAAGAAAGCAAAGGCAAATCTTTACAGAAACTCCTGGATGAATTTGCTGCCATCCGTAAAGAAAATATGAACTGGTTTAAAGCATTGAATTTAACCGAAGGAGATTTAAACAGGAAAGGGATGCATCCTGTTTTGGGAGAAGTAACATTGCGGAATTTGCTGGCCACCTGGGTGGTACACGATCTTACACATATTGCACAGGTAACCAGGGTAATGGCAAAGCAATACAAAACTGAAATGGGGCCCTGGCCTGAATTTTTCAGAATTTTGAATTTTTAAATTATACATCATGCAATCAAAAGCAACAACTGTTGACCAGTACTTATCAGAAGTGCCACCCGAAAGGCAAGAAGCAATAAATAAACTGCGTAAAGTAATTTTAAAAAATTTGCCCAAAGGGTTTAAGGAAGTGATGGGTTATGGTATGATGGGCTATTGTGTGCCACATTCTATTTACCCGGCAGGCTATCATTGTAACCCCAAAGACCCATTGCCTTTTGCAGGCATGGCATCGCAAAAAAACAGCATTAACTTTTATCACATGGGTATATACACAGATCCCAAACTGCTTACATGGTTTACTGATGAATATGCAAAAACCGGTTTTGGAAAACTAGATATGGGTAAAAGCTGTATGCGGTTTAAAAAGCCAGAGAACATTCCTTTTAAATTAATTGGAGAACTGTGTACTAAAATGACTGTTGAAAAATGGATTGAAATGTATGAGAAAAATCTAAAGCGGTAAAAGGATTATCCAATTATCTCTTTAAGTACATTGTCGATACGTGTTTTCAGGTCTTCATAAGCTGTAAATCCTCTTGCCACCATTACAAATTTTAATTCGGCAGTTTGAATAAAAACGCAGGGATAACCATCAACCTGCAGCTGTTTCATCAGGGTAAATTCGTAGTATGCCATTTCTTTGTATTCATCACTTTGCAGCTTGCTGTAAAATGCTTCGGGTTGTAAATTGTATTTATCCAGCAGGTGGCGGTATGCTTCATCATCATCCAAATCCCGGCCTTCGTAATTTAATGCGTATTGCAGGTCGGTTGCAAAATCCAGCTGGCGTTCGGGATAATATTCTTTTAAAATACAAAGTGCAATAGCCGGTTTTTCGGAGTTCATTACCCAATCGCTTTTATCGGGGTTGTTGATATGCCATAAAAAATCTTCACCAAATTTTATACCGCTTAGTTCCTCCACACGCTTGTAGGTAGTTTGAATGTAGGGGCCAATTTTTTCAATAGGCATTACACCTTCGCCAATCATCATGCCACCACTGAGTACTTCAATATCCAGGTCGTCTTTATAATCTGCCGCAATTTTTTTAATAACCGGGCTAAAGCCATAACACCAACCGCAGTAAGCATCGTAACAGTAAATTATTGTTGGTTTCATAAGGTAAAATTAATGAGCCTCCAACCAGCTATCTCCCATCCCCAGCTCTGCATCTGTTGGTACATCATTAGGTAATGCCAAAGCGGTTTGCATACAGTTTAAAATGATGGGTTTTATTTTTTCAATTTCATCTTTGT
>JANMWP010000629.1:0-4806 GCA_031394065.1 Chitinophagaceae bacterium | reverse complement strand
ATATAGTCATCATACCATAAACCAATAGCCGCCAACACCACACCACTTACTGCCTGCAATTCAATCCTTGTTACATCATCTTCCAATCTTCTTCCATTGGGGAATCCATCCATGTTTGGAATAAACTGTATGCTGGTGTTGGTATTAAATCTTGAATCTAAAAGCCCCAGTACTGCTGCCTGTACCAACCCTTCTGAACTAAAATCGGAAGAGGTACGTGAAGTAGCCGGCACAGCCATATTCAACCTCAACATATCGCCGCCATTTGGAAGAAAATTGCTGATAAATGGTTTGCCTGCTGCAAGCGGATTACCGGCTTTGCCTGTTGCCAGTTGGTAAGGTTTTAAGTTAGGAACACCGGTATGAAATATTGGCCAAAGATCAACCGAACGTGGTTTATTGGGGCCAGGTAATAATAAACCACCAAAATTTGCTTCGCTTAGTGCAGTGCCATTTAATGCCGCATTTCCTTTTAAACCATACAGGCCATTTTGCCCGTTTCCAAATCCAAACTGTCCTAATGAATTTTTTTGAATCCTTAATGGTGCAAATGCCGGAACAGCACCTCCAAATTGTGCATCATCCATATACAAAGCCAGTTCGGGATTATAAAAATAATTCCCAAACCTGCTTAACCTGGATAAATCCTGGTAGGGTGTTAACCTGTTCCAAAGATCTTTATCGCCAACCGGAATTACGGCTTCGTTGGTTAAAGGCATACCCAGCCGGGATACCTGTATCCACGGGCCAGAGTGTTCCTCATAAGTATCTTTATTATATTCATCATCAGATTTGGTAATATCATTCAGTACTGTAATTTTTTGGCGGCTTGCCGAAGCCCAAACACCAATTACAAAATTTGGATCGAGAATATTTGCTGACTGGCTAAGGCTTTTACGATCTTTCTGTAAAGTACTTATATCAACTTCCAGTGCAATGGTAGATACATTTAAACATTTTAATCCATCTTCTGAATGGGTTGGTCCCTGGCGTGGGGCATCACCCAAATCAAAAATTCCACCAAGGTCAACAAAAAACGGGTCATCAACGGGGCCGCAAAAAACCCTTTCGCCACTGCTGGCAGTTTTAATAGCAGCATTCATTAAGCTTTCATAACTTGATGCACCTAAACCAACACCCGACTTTATTGACCTGTCGCCAATATTTGGCGGCGGTACAATACCGTTGGTTAGTATGGTGCTGAATTTTTTTCCTCCATCCATACTTCTTTCTAAAGTATAAGTTGTTTTCAGGTTTTCTTTACCCAGACGGATATTGAAGAAGGTTGAAGGATCTTCATTTTTTCTTTTAAAACTAAACCGGTAAACAATGTCATCACCCTGCGTACCAGTATTATTATCAACATGAATTTCGTAACGTACATTTTCGCTGAAATGGCTGAAATTAGGGCCTCCCTGTGGTAACTGAAAAGGGATGTAGTTGGCAATAAGGATAATTTTGTTAGGGTCCGACGGGCTTTTAAAGGCATACACATCGGTGTTGTCGGCCATTGGATCATCGGCAATCATAGGGGCTTCCCGGTGGCTGGATGCCCACACAGGAAACGTGTTAACAATCATGGCAACGAGCATGATTGCAGCGTAAATCTTTTTTTTCATACATTTAAAATTTAAAAGTGATTGTAAATTTTCATGTATTGATTGAAGAAGGCTTAAGTGTTAGTTTTTTACAGGATTAGAATTGGCATGCACATCAGTTACGTAATTATTGTTTCGCATGGATTTAACATTTTTAAGAAATCTTTTTAAGAGCTTTTATTATTTCCGGGCAAATAGGATTTTTATTAATTAATTTGTACCCGTTATTAAAACAATAAAAAATGGGAACCGAAATTACATGCCCCAATTGTGGAAACCAGTTTGAGCTGAACGAAAGCCTGAAAAATGAGGTAGAGAAAGAACTGCGTGGCAAAATGCAGGACTGGCAGAAGAAAAAAGAAGAAGAATTTGAAAAGCAAAAGAACGTTTTACTGAGTGATGCATTGAAAAAAGCAGGCGAAGAAACAGCGGTTAAAATGAAATCGTTGGAAGAAGAGGCAAAAATTAAAACACAGCAGCTGCAGGATTTGCAGAAGAAAGAACTGGACTTAATGCGGGATAAAAATGCCCTGGAAGAAAAACAAAAAAATCTGGAAGTTGAAATTGAAAAAAGGTTTCTTGAAAAAAGAAAGGAAATAGAAGAAACTGCCATAAAGCGTGAGCAGGAATTATTTGACCTGAAAACCAAAGAATATAAACTGCAGATGGAGCAGCAACAAAAGTTAATTGAAGAACTGAAACGTAAGAGTGAGCAAGGCAGTATGCAACTACAGGGCGAAAGCCAGGAAATTTTACTGGAAGAAATTTTAAAAGAAAATTTTCCGTTTGATATTATTGAAGAAGTTGGCAAAGGTGTTGAAGGTGCCGACTGCATGCAGATAATACGCAACAGCGCAGGCACCGTTTGCGGTAAAATAATTTACGAAAGCAAACGCACCAAGGCCTGGAGCAATAACTGGGTTGATAAATTAAAAAATGATAAACGTAACCAGGGAGCCGATGCTGCTATATTGGTAACACAGGCTTTTCCAAAAGATATGGACCGGTTTGGAGAAAAAGACGGTATCTGGCTTTGCAGTTTTACCGAAGTAAACAGCGTGGCGCATTTACTGCGTAACGGAATTATAAAAGTTTATGAAGCTCAAAAAGCACAGGAAGGCAAGGGCGATAAAATGCAGATGCTGTACGATTACCTGACCGGCAACGAATTTCGGGGACAGGTGGAAGCCATTATGGAAGGCTTTATGGCTATGAAACAAGGCATAACCAAAGAGCGCATTCAGATGGAAAAAATCTGGAAAGAAAGAGAAAAACAATTGGAAAAAGTTTTGATCAGCACCAGTGGTATGTACGGTTCTGTTAAGGGAATTGCAGGAGCATCTATTGGTGATATTCCACTGCTGGATGGAACTGATGATGGATATAACCTGCCGGAAAATTAATACCCGATGAATACGACAAGAATAAAATTACTATCTGTTTTTGGTATTGCTCTTTTATTAAGCCTCTACTATCAGGTATGGGCTGCAGCGATTGTTTTCGGTTTCCTTACCATACTTGGCTATTTCACCACATCAAAAGAAAGCAACAGGGAATGGGAAGACCAGGAAGCTCATGGAAATGCCGACTTTGAAGAACACTGCTATTATGGTGATGAACTCAATTTCAGCAGCGAAACTATAGTGAGCATTCTTACCAAACGCTTTCCTTATTTTAATTCTTTAAATCCGTCTCAAAAAGACAGGTTCCTTGAAAGACTTAATTCCTTTATGATGACAAAGGCCTTTAAAACTCATGATATACGGGGGTTTAAGGAAATGCCCGTACTCATCAGCGCAACAGCTATTCAGTTTTCTTTTGGCCTGCAAAAATACCTTTTGCCCAATTTTGAGTTCATCCATTTTTATCCCTCAGAGTTCGTCCATACCAATTCTCCAACCGGTTTCCTGGAGGGCAATGTTTCGGGCAGGGGCATCAATATTTCCTGGAAACATTTTCTGGAGGGTTTTCAATATCCTGATGACGGACAAAATGTTGGTTTACATGAAATGGCCCATGCATATTATTACCAGAATTTTATCAGTACCGATGATACAGATAATGAATTTGTAACCTCATTTTCAAATTTTAATAACACAGCTAATAAAGTATTTGAACAGGAGAAGCAGCCGGGTAATGATTTATATTCAGAATATGCATTGCGGAATTTTCAGGAATTTTGGGCCGAGAGTGTTGAAATATTTTTTGAAAAACCCGTTGATATGATAGCTATTTATCCAAACCTGTACCAAACAATGAAATTGGTGCTGAACCAGGACCCTGTTACCAAAACTGCATCAATGCAGGGTTAATACCCAGGTTAAAAAATTTTGATTAAAAAATAAATAGTGCACATCCAGTTCAAATTCATTTTTAAAATTACAATGTACAATGCCCTGATCGGCCCCACCGGTTATTGATTTTATAACAATATCTTTTTTAAAATCAACTTCGCCCCTGCCCCACCATTTAAAAACAGATTCTTTAACGCTCCAGTAAAGCGTCAGGCATTGGTCATTAGTCATTGGGCATTGTGTATTGAGTATTTTTACTTCCTCTTCATAAATAAACTTATGTTGTATCTGCTCAATTTTTTTGTTCAGCAATTCCACATCAACCCCCACCCGATGCGTTTTACTTACCATGGCAGCAGCATAATCACCACAATGCGAAATGGAAAAATGAAAAGGCTCGTCCGCTAAAAAAGGTTTTTTGGTATCTGCAATCTGTATCAGCTCTACCGGAAAATCAGGATACATTTCCTTCAGCAACAGCCGCCCCGCCAGGTGTTGCAGCCGTTTATGCCAGTGCTTAATTTCTCTTTGCACCGGTACCGATGCCAGGAAAAAACTTTCCGTTTCTGCAATATGCCAAACAGCAATTTTAGTAGTAGCGTTAATATTTTGTTGATAAACCAAAGGCATAAAATCAATTTTAGATTTTTGATTGCAGATTTTTGATTGAATATTTGCGAACCGGTTATTTTTTACACAAATTAACCAATCACCCGATAAACCAATTAACAAATTAACATGATCTTAAGCGACACCCGCATTTTAGAAGAAATTGGAAAAGGAACTATAAAAATTGAACCTTACGACAGGGAATGCCTGGGCAGCAACAGTTACGATGTGCATTTGGGTAAACATCTTGCCAAATACGTTAATAAAGAACTGGATGCAAAAGCACACAATACCATTGAACATTT
>JANMWP010000148.1:0-8895 GCA_031394065.1 Chitinophagaceae bacterium | reverse complement strand
AATAAACACACTATTACCTGCTGCAATAAATCCCCAGAAAAAGAAAACGGTAACCAAGGTACCCAATGCACCATAATTTGTTTCTTTTAAAGATTGATTTTGTAGTGGAGTAATTAAATCGGTTTGTTCTGTTGGCATATCGTTATTTTTTTAGTGGTTGAAAATAGAATAAAATTATCATTGAGAAAAATATTTCGTTTCAAATTGGTTAACAACAAAATGATTGGTAAATTGGAAAGCAATAAAAAAAGTATGGAAATATTACATGTTAGTGCCGAATGTTACCCTTATGCAAAGGTTGGCGGGCTGGCAGATGTTGTAGGCACGTTACCTAAATACCAACAGCAGCTTGGGCATATTGCCAAAGTGGTTGTGCCCATGCATCGTACAAAGTTTTTGTACGAAAACGAATGGAATGTTGAACACAAAGGCGATTTTATGATGGGGGATACCCATTTTGATTACACCATCATCAAAGAAAAAACCAATAAGCTTGATTTTGATTTGTACTGTGTTGACATTTACGGATTGCTTGACCGTGAAAATGTATATAGCTATGATGATGATACGGAACGCTTCACTGCATTTCAGATTGCTGTTGTAGACTGGCTATCACATTGGGAGCACCGGCCCGATGCTGTTCATGTACACGATCATCATACCGGGCTGATTCCATTTATGATGCGGAATTGTTTTGAGTACCGTAACCTGGCCGAAATACCCACCATACTTACCATTCATAATGCACAGTACCAGGGCTGGATGAGTTGGGATAAAAGTAATTATATACCTGCCTGGGATACCTGGCAGTGGGGCTTGCTGGATTGGAACAAAACCATCAACCCGCTTGCATGTGCTGTAAAATGTGCCGACAGAGTAACTACGGTAAGCCCAAGTTATATGGAGGAGCTTACAGCAGAAGCTAATGGACTGGAGCAATTGTTTATTATGGAAAAAGCAAAATGCTCCGGAATATTAAATGGTATTGATACTGCTGTCTGGAATCCGGAAATAGATACTTATATCCTGGATAATTTTTCTTTAAAAGATGCAGCTGCCGGCAAAAAATTAAATAAGAAAAAACTCTGCGAAGATTTTAACCTGAACAGTAAACTGCCTTTGTTTATTTATATTGGCAGGTTGGTTGCAGAAAAAGCTGCCGATCTTTTGCCACAGGCAATTACAGATGCAATAAGCCAGTTGGGAAATAAAATGAATTTTTTAATTTTGGGAAGTGGCGATAAGCGGGTTGAAGATCAATTAGCCTATTTAACCGGAAATTTTGCCGGATATTACAATTCGAAAATAGGATACAATGAAAAACTGTCGCACCAGATGTATGCCGGTGCCGATTTTATTTTAATGCCCAGCAGGGTGGAGCCCTGTGGTTTAAATCAGATGTATGCATTGCGTTACGGAACAATACCCATTGTTAGAAGTACAGGCGGCTTAAAAGATACCGTAACAGATATTGGTGAACCAAACGGGTTTGGAATACGTTTTAATTATGCCGGCGTTTGGGATATTACCTATTCAATTCACCGGGCTGTTGAATTATTTGATGATAAAGAAAGGATGGCAGATTTGGTAAAACAGATTATGCAGATAGATAACAGCTGGGAGAAAAGTGCAGAAAAATATATCGACCTTTATAATTCCATACAACTTAAATAAGACCCATGATCAGTACATCAGTAATAGCAGTAATTCTTGGAGGTGGTGCCGGCAGCCGTTTGTATCCACTTACATCCACACGCAGCAAACCCGCAGTACCCATTGGTGGTAAATACCGGTTGGTTGATATTCCCATTTCCAACTGTATCAATTCAAACATCAACCGCATGTTTGTGCTTACACAATACAACTCGGCCTCATTAAACAAGCATATAAAAAATGCTTACCAGTTCAGTGCGTTCAGCAGTGGCTTTGTTGATATACTGGCAGCAGAACAAACACCCGATAGCCTGGGATGGTTTCAGGGAACTGCAGATGCCGTAAGGCAATCTTTAAAACATATACAGAACAACGATTTTGAGTATGTTTTAATTTTAAGCGGCGATCAGCTTTACCAGATGGATTTTAGAGAGATGTTTGAAAACCATATTGCAAAAGGAGCCGATATTTCTATTGCTACCATACCCGTTGCCGACCGGGAAGCACCCGAATTCGGGATTTTAAAAGCAAATGAAGAAAATTTGATTACTTCCTTTATTGAAAAACCGGCAAAAGAATTATTACCACAATGGGAAAGCGAAACCGGAGAAGAAATGAAACTGCAGGGTCGTAAATACCTGGCATCAATGGGAATTTATATTTTTAACCGAAAATTTTTATTTGATCAGTTGCTGGTTGATAAAATAGATGCTACGGATTTTGGTAAAGAAATCATTCCATCATCAATTGATACGCAAAAAGTTGTGAGTTACCAATACGATGGTTACTGGACTGATATTGGAAATATTTATTCATTTTATGAAGCAAACCTGGCCTTAACTTTGGAAATACCGCCGTTCAATCTGTTTGATAACACAAAAGCAATTTTCAGCCGTGCCCGTATGCTGCCTCCTATGAAGATCGGCAATACACATGTTGAACACAGTATTCTGGCCGAGGGTTCAATCATTGATGCATCCCGTATTGTAAGCAGTGTAATTGGTATCAGAACAAGGATTGGTAAGGGTACCGAAATTATCAGCTCTTATATTATGGGTAGTGATTATTATGAAACCATTCCCGAAATGGCACATTCACTCGAAAGAAATATTCCAAAACTGGGCATTGGCGAAAACTGTAAAATTGAAAACGCCATCATAGATAAAGATTGCCGTATTGGTAACAATGTAAGCATTACCGGCGGTGCTCATTTACCGGATAGTGACCATGCATTGTATGCAGTAAAGGACGGTATTGTGGTTCTTAAAAAAAGAGCAATACTGCCGGATGGTTTTGTGATTTAATTTTTACAAAAAGATATTCCAAACAGCCTGTTGCCCCCAGCTGCCCCAATCTTTGGTAACTTTTACAGTAGTTTCCTGTAGTTCTTTTGCTTTTTTCTTTTTGCCTTTTGTTGGTGCATTTATGGTAGTGTAATTCACACCATTAATTTCTACTTTAGTGGCTACCCAACTGCTGAACATCCTGGGAATGGTTATGCCAAGTATCATACCGGGCAGGCCATGCATGCTCATTGGCCCGCCGCTCACTGTAATTTCATCGGTATAAAAAGCAAACACATACACACTGTCAAATAATTTACCAACAGCCTTTCTGCAGTTAAAGCCGGCAATTTCACGGCTTTCATTCGTTACTTTCCAGTCAATTTTAATAAGACTGTCGGTTAAAATATACGTATCGCCAAACACCGATTTTTGCTGAATAAAACTTTCGTTTTTATAATCATTGTACCAGATATTATCCTCACCGTCATTTCCCCAGGGCATTTTTGTTTTTTCATCTTTGCGGTTAAAAACGTAAATACTTTTATTGGCATCAAACGTAAGTTGATAATAACTTGTTGACAGTTTTGGTATTTTATCTTTAAACATTTCGGCCCACATGCCATCGCCCATTGCTTTATGATTATTAACAATCACCTGGTATTCAATCAGGCCTTTATCAATAAAAATCTGTGCCTGTAAACTGCTTACAAAAAAAATCGCTGTAATTAAGAGTAAATATTTCATAGTTTAAATTTAAAAGTCGCTTGTTGGTTTACCGTTTTTAGAAAAATTCCAGGTCAGCGTCAGCATCCAGTATCTTTTTAAAGTATTGTAATAGGTTTCAGAATAGCGGTTGTCGCTAAAACTCCGGTCGTAGCCGCGGTTCTCATTTAATAAATCATTTACATTAATGCCGGCTTCTAATTTTTCTTTAAAAATAAAACGGGTTAAAGAAGCATTCCAGGTAGTAAATGTATTTTTTGCCGGAAAGCGGGGATCTTTTTGTTTTGTTTTATAATTGATATCTGTTTTAAATCTGAATTTGTAAGGAAGCGTTACTTCTATATCTGCACCCAGGCTGCCCTGCCAATAATTGGCCAACGCACCTGTATTGATGCTGCTTTTTGAATTTGCACGGGTAATTTCTGAATTAAAAGATATGTCATACTTTTTTTCTTTTTCTTTATTGATGCTGAACCTTAAACCGTAATTAGATTGGTTATTTACAGCTTTTTGATTATTTAAGAAAGAGATATTTCTGGATAGGTAGCCATTGGGGCCAAAAGAAATGCGGACGTTTGGTTTCTTCCATTTAAAATTGTAGTTGGAGTATAAATTGACATAATAATTACCATCTACATTTATTGTTTTGTAAGTTGACTTTCCAAAACCATCAATTACCCTGCTGTTTGCAAAAGCATTCTGTGTATAGTTGCCAAAGATGCCCATCCACATGCCTTTTTCCTGAAGCACATTGTAAAAATTATAGTTTAAGCCCATCGAATGTGTAAAGGACTGTTTTAAATCAGGATTGCCAGTGTATTGGTTAAGCTGGTCGGTATTATCTACAATGGGCTGCAACTGGTCAAGCGTTGGGGCCCTGGAAGAGCCGTTATAGTTAATACGGACTCCACCATTTCCGAAAAGCTTATAATATGCAGAAGCACTGGGAAAAAAATTGGTAAAATTATATTTCCTTAAAACGTTTTGTGTACGGTTGTCTTGTTTAAACTGGGTATTGGATAATGCAATTCCAACACTGTAATTATATTTCTTTTTTGCCAGCCTTAAACTAATACCGGGTTTATGAACAACCTGTTTAAAAAGATAAGCATTGGTTAAAGAATCTATCCGCACACTGTATTTTGCATTTACATCTTTTGAGTAACTCAATCTTTCATTAACATTAGATGAACTGCTGAACATATAATTGAAAGACAGGAACAGGTCTTTGGCAATGGGTTCGGTGTAAGTAATATTTGTTGAGAAAGTATTGGTGTTATTATCTTTTATATTTTCAAGGTCGGTGGTATCGTTGTTGTTAAGTACACCATTTTTATAATAATTATTCCTCGAGTTCAGGTATGAATCGGTTTTTGAATCAGAGCGGTTATAAGATACATTCAGTGTTAAGGTACGGGCCAGTTTTTTAAATTTATGTTTCCAAAGCAGGCTGCTATTTAGGGAACTGTTATCTGTTTCACTGCTTGTTTTGCGGTTGATGGTATTTATCAGTAAAGATTTATCACTGATAGATTGCAGACTGTAATTACTGTTGTTTTTTGTATTGTTGAGATTACCTTTTGCGGTAAACTTTAAAGAGTTTGACGAATCTATGTTTGTTTCATAAGTAAGATTGAGGCTTTGTTTAAGTTTTTGTGAAAATCCATCGCTGCTGCTGTTTGAATTGTACGATGAATCGCCGGTAAAGTTGGTTGTAAAATTCTGTTCGCCGCTTGGGCTGTTTATTTTTGATATTTTATAACCAATGTTAACCGATTGCTTTGCATTATTAAATTTATTGCTGTAATGCAGGCCACCGTTCCAGTTTTGAGGAATGCCGCCACGTCCTCCATAATAATTATCGCCGTCACCTTCAGAAGTTATCATAATTCCACCACCATCCATCATTTCTGTTGTGGTACCAGCATTACCGCCATAATTTTGATTATCATTCCAGTCTAAATTGGTTTGGCCGGTATTACTCATGATGCCATAAGCAGCTATTTTTCGTTTGCCTTTAAAAGCATTGGCCATAATGCTGTTGTTGTAAAAATTATTGAAGTCGGTGCCGGCTTCGGCTTTACCAAAATAGCCTTTTTTGGCATTGTCTTTCAGTTTCAGGTTTATGGTTTTATCTTTTACTCCATCATCAATACCTGTAAAAGCTGCCTGGTCGCTTTTTTTATCAAATACTTCCACTTCTTTAACAATATCGGCCCGTAAATTTTTTGTGGCAATACCCGGATCATCGCCAAAAAATTCTTCGCCATCAACTAAAACTTTTTTTACCTGTTCGCCCATGGCTGTTATTTTTCCGTCTTTATCAACCTGTATGCCCGGTAATTTTTTTAACAGTTCCTGTACATTGGCGCCGGGCCTCACTTTAAAACTATCGGCAGTATAAACGGTGGTATCGCCTTTTATTTTTATAGGCGATCCTGTCTTTACAATAACTTCTTCCAGTAATTTAGTTTTAGATGTTAAGTCAATGGTTGAAATAGTTGTTTCTCCTTCTTTTAAATCGTACTTAAAAATAACATCGGCAAAATAGGGGTGAGTTGTCATAACCAGATAAGCACCCGGTTGTACATTGGCAAAAAGATATTTACCGCTTACATCCGTTCTTGTAAATTTATACAATACCGAATCTTTAGCCTTTAGTAAGGCTACCACTGCATTTTGTACGCCTTTATTATTAATGGTATCCTGTACCGATCCTGAAACAGCAATGGTTTGTGCCTGTGTGCTTATTGCAAAACACAGTGTAAAAAATAAAAGGACAGCAAGTTTTGACATACAGTAGTTGGATTGGGGTAATGGCTAAACTAAATACTTAGTTAAAGATGAAACATTTAATGTTATAAACTAAATCGTTATTCTTAAATTTACGTTAAATCAAAAGTGCATACATAAAACAGCATTTAAAATGGTATTTCTATAAATGGCAACATCAAAGCGACAGCCGGTAAAAATATCAGCATCTGAAAAAAGCAAATCAGCTGTTATTAATCCATTAAAATACGAAGAGGAACATTTTATTGATAGCTTAAAACCGGTTTGGAATTACTCCTTGTTTACCGATGAAGACATTACCAATTTTAAAAACGGTACTTTTTATAATGGTTATCAAAAATTTGGCAGCCATTCTCTGAATGTTTTAAATACACCAGGCTTTTACTTTGCCGTTTGGGCACCCAATGCAACTAAGGTTTCTGTTATCGGCGAATTTAATGGATGGAAAGAACAACTGCATCCGCTTTTTGTAAGGCTTGATAAATCGGGTATCTGGGAAGGTTTTATCCCCCATATAAAAGCCGGAGAAACTTATAAATACTTCATCAAAGGATTTAAAGGAGCCATTATAAAAAAGACTGACCCTTATGGTCAATATTGTGAGTTGCGGCCTGCAACCGCTACTATAGCCTGGCAAACAACCCATCAATGGAAAGATGCTGCCTGGATGAAGAAAAGGAAAAAACACAATGCCCTTACTGCACCCTGGAGTGTGTATGAAGTACATTTGGGCAGCTGGATGCGGCCTGTTAAAACTGATGAAGAAAGTTTTAACAGTTACATCGAACTTAAAAATCACCTGGTGCCTTATGTAAAAAAAATGGGCTTTACCCATGTAGAGCTGATGCCTGTTATGGAATTTCCATTTGATGGCAGTTGGGGCTACCAGGGCACCGGTTATTTTGCTGCCACCTCACGTTTTGGAACACCTGACGACTTTAAAGATTTGATTGATGCTTTTCACCAGCAGGATATTGGTGTAATACTGGATTGGGTGCCTTCTCATTTTCCATACGATGCTCATGGGCTATTTATGTTTGATGGTACCCACACGTATGAATATGCTGATATGACCAAGGGCTATCACCAGGATTGGAACAGTTATATTTTTAATTACGAAAGGGGAGAAGTACGTTCTTTTTTAATCAGCAGTGCCCGGTTTTGGCTCGATCTGTTTCATGTAGATGGTATACGGGTTGATGCCGTAAATTCTATTCTGCGGCTCGATTATTCAAGAAAAGAAGGAGAATGGACACCTAATAAATTTGGCGGAAACGGAAATCTGGAGGCCATTGAATTCATCAAACATTTTAATGAAACTGTTTACCGCGATTTTCCGGATGTACAAACAATTGCCGAAGAAGCCAGCGACTGGCCAAAAATATCGAAACCCACAACAGCCGGTGGGCTTGGCTTTGGTATGAAATGGATGATGGGCTGGATGCACGACACACTTGACTATTTTAAAATGGATCCGCTGATGCGGCAGTTTAAGCAGGATAAATTTTCGTTCAGCATGATGTATTATTACGACGAAAATTTTATGTTGCCCTTCAGTCATGATGAAGTGGTGCATGGAAAAAGTCCGATGGTTTACAAAATGCCCGGAGATGAGTGGCAGAAATTTGCAACGCTCCGTTTGCTTTACACGTACATGTTTACCCATCCCGGCGCCAAACTTTTATTTATGGGCAACGAATTTGCCCAAACAACCGAATGGAATTATAAAACAGAACTGGATTGGGAACTGTTGCAGTTTGACTGTCACCGGCAAATGCAGGATTGTGTAAAGGACTTAAATCATTTATACCGGAATGAACCCGCTTTGCATGAACTGCAATTCAGCACCAAAGGGTTTGAATGGATTGATTTGAATCACCGCTCCGAATCGGTAATAGCTTATATGCGAAAAGGGAAGAAAGGAAAAGAGAATATCCTGGTTATTTTAAACCTTACACCGGTTGTACGGCGAAATTGGAAAATACAGGTTAAAGGAAAATCGGCCTGGAAAGAAGTATTTAACAGCGACAGCAAGCAATACTGGGGCACAGGTGATGTATTTAATCCGGCACCGGAAATAAGGCTGGTGGATAAAAAGAAGGGTATTTATGAAATAAAAGTGCATCTTCCTGCGTTAGGGGGTGTAATCCTCCAGTAATTGGAATAATCTTTGCACCTCAAACCTTATGAAAAAACTAGTTACATTCTTGGTAATTATTACTGTCGCCATTCAGGTATCTGCTCAAAACACAGACAGTTCCTTATTCTATTATCAAAAAGGAATGGAAGAAAAAAAAGTTAAACGTCACTTGGTTGCCTCAGCTTATTTTACAAAAGCCATTGAATTTAATCCAAAATATGTAGATGCTTATCTGGAAAATGGATTTGCCAACAATGAAATGCGCAAGACCGATGCCGCTAAAGCAGATTTTACAAAAGT
>JANMWP010000295.1:0-7201 GCA_031394065.1 Chitinophagaceae bacterium | reverse complement strand
GTGCCCCCAAGTTTTGGATTTTCTTCCACGCTCTTTGAAGCAATAACAATATTAGCTCCTTCCTTTGCCAACCTCAGTCCAATTGCTTTTCCTATACCACGGGATGCACCTGTGATGATAACTGTTTTATTTTGAAATGACATTTATCTTAATTTAGGTTTTCGATAAAAATTATGGCTTATTTCCACTCACTGTTTTTTTGAGTGTAGCCCTTTACATAAAAACTGTAATTACTCAATCTGTTTCCTGGCCGGCTGCTGAACCTTCTTGTGTATATCGCAACCGTTCCGCCAAATCCATCCAGGCCCAATCTTGAACCCGGACTGAAAATCTTAACAAGCTCAATATCCTGTACACTAAGTGAAACCGGAGAAAAATCGACATCCAAAAATTCATCAACATAAATATTCACCTTTTCCTTTCTCCAGTATAAAATGGTACGCCCTGTTTCTTCATCATTATGCGTTACAAGTCCTGCAATATTTGCAGTAAGATAACTGTAAATGTCCGGATAGTTTTTCAGTTCATCACTTTCATAAAAATCAATAGTCTTGGCATTATCAGAAGAAAAGAGCCCGCTTACATTTTCATTTTCAAATTGTTCTCTTTTGCTTTTTGTTTTTGTTTTCAATACAATTTCCTGCAGCAGCTGTTTATCCCTTTTTGTTAACGCCGAAAAAACATAGCCGGCTGTTGCTGTATCCTTTTGTGCATTTTGTATTTCATCCATACCAACCTTTACAAATTCAGTTACTGCTAACTCCGGTATAAATGCAGAATCAATAGGTGTTTCAATAGCGATCTTTAACGGGTTTGCCTTGCTTTTCTTTACCGGAGAAAACCCAAAATATACCGAATCGGTATAAAACAGGTTATCAATTTTAAAAAAACCACCTGCTTCTAATTCAACTCCATCAATAATGGGTGCTTTGTTTTTTGATATTGCAATATAATTAACCGCTTTAGTATCATCATCTTCAGCATTTTTAAGTTTTCCTTTTACGGTAAGAAACTTTTTCTGCAGAAAAAAATTAAATGCATATCTGCCATTGGGAATGCTGTCATTTATTTTTAAGGAAAATTTATAGCGGCCTTTTAAAAAAGGGTACCGGTATTTCCAGCGTTGCCCGGTTTTCACATTTTCAATCCATAAATGAAGGGTTTGCGAAGGCTGGTTTTGCCTGTAAGGTTCAGTATATACTTCAACCTCTACGCTATCACCCTTCACAAAATTTTGCCTGTCAAAAATTACAATAAGTGTATCTGCAGTTGCAGCCTTTACCTGTAAAGAAGTAAATACAAATATCAGGATTGAAATTATTTTTGCAGGAGTCATTTTACCCTTTCAGATTAATTCAAACTTACTTCATAGGTTTTATCTATGTTAAGCAGTTTCGAAATCAAACAATTTGCTTTTACATCTTCCATGCATTCATCAAATTTATCCTGGTCAATTGCCGGTACTGTTGCTTTTACAATAAGATGTGCATTTGTTAATACTCCGCCTTCAAGTGTTATCGTGCTGTTTACGTCAATAGTATCGGCTGTAAATCCGGCTGCATTTAAAACAAAGCTTAATTTCATGGCAAAGCATCCTGATAAGGCTGCTGCTACCAGTTCTTCTGGGTTGGTACCAACGCCATCTGCAAAGCGTGAGCTGAAATTGTACTGCGTTTTATTTAATGTTGTGCTTTGTGTAGTAAGATGGCCATTGCCCTCTTTTCCGGTGCCGTTCCAAACGGCTGTTGCGTTACGTTTCATTTTTGGTGTTTTTATTTTTTAATTTTGATTTCCTTTCCAGTTTTTGCGGTATTATAAAAAGTGCCAGCACAATAATAAAGGTAAAATAACAAATCTTAACCGAATAAGGTGCAATAAGTATGGCAGCAAAATTCAGGATAATTGCTAAAACATTTTTAGTAAGGCCGTCTTTGATTGAATCGATAGATAAATTCTCATCTACCAGCGAAGCTCTGAAGTAACTATAACGCCGCACAATATATGCGGCAAGTGAAGCCATCATTAAAACAAATGCAAGGCTCATGACTGCGGCAGGTATATCCGGGTGATCTCCAACCATGGCTGTTGGAAATGGTATGATAGTTATCCAGAAAAGCAAATGAATATTATACCAGAGTAATTTTCTGTCTGCTTCCTTAATGGTATGGTACAACTGGTGATGATTGATCCAGAAAACAGCTACAAATAAAAAACTGAAAACAAAACTTATAAAATGCGGAGATAATTTTAATAATTCCTGGAAGTTTTGTTGAATAGTAGCCTCTGACGTAAATTTTGGTACTTTAAACTGGAATGCCAACAGGGTAATTACAATGGCAAAAACACCATCGCTGAATGCCTCAATACGGCTGGTAGAAATAAAAAAACTCCTGTTTTCCATTTTAATTAATTCAAAAAATATTTTGCAAAAGCTACTTCATCAAAACCAATGAATAATTTATCGCCCGATTCAGTAACAGGTCTTTTAATAATGCTGGTATTTTCTATCATCAAATTTATTGCTGCTGACTGACTGGTTATTTTTTCCTGTTCCGACAGAGATAAATTTCTCCAGGTTGTACTTTTTTTATTCAGCAAAATTTCCCAGCTCACTTTACTGCACCATTCAGTTAATTTGTTTTTATAAATCCCTTCCTTTTTATAGTCATAAAAATGAAAGTTGATCTTATTTTCCTTAAACCAGTTCAACGTTTTTTTAATGGTATCACAATTCGGAATTCCATAAACTGTTATTTCTTCCATATTAAAAATCGGGTAATGTTGGTTTTGTTTTCATAATTGTTTCAATTTTCTCCATTACATCGGGCGTTAACATAGCAACTACATCCAGCGCTTTTAAATTATCGAGCAGCTGCGCTTTTTTTGTTGCACCTAAAATAGCTGTGCTTACATGTGGGTTTTTAATACACCAGGCAATGCTTAATGAAGCCGTACTTACATGCAGTTTTTTTGCCAGTTCAGATAACTTTTTTACTTTTTTTATCTTATCGTCCATCACCCATCTTTCTTTTAACCAGTCAAACCCTTCTAAAGCAAAGCGGCTACCTTTGGGAATACCGTCATTGTACTTGCCCGACAAAAGCCCCGATGCCAGCGGACTCCAGATGGTTGTACCCAGGCCAACATTTTTATAAATCTCTAAAAAATCTTTTTCAATTTTCTCCCGTTCAAATAAATTGTATTGCGGCTGCTCCATAGTGGGGCCAATCAACCTTAATTTTTCAGCAACCCGGTGTGCTTCCATAATTTCAACCCCACTCCATTCGCTGGTGCCCCAATACATTATTTTGCCTTGCTGAATAAGATGGTTCATTGCCCACACAGTTTCTTCAATGGGTGTCTTTTTATCGGGACGGTGGCAGAAATACATATCCAGGTAATCGATCTGTAATCTTTGCAATGCTTCATCACATGCTTCCAGCAAATGTTTACGGCTGCAACCAGTTTGGTTGGGTTTATTGTTTACACCACGCCATCCCCAAAATGCTTTTGATGAAACGGTGTATGAAGTACGGTCCCACTTTTTCTTTTTCAACACCCGGCCCATCATTTTTTCACTTTCGCCCAAAGCATATACTTCGGCATTGTCAAAAAAATTGATGCCTTTGTCATAAGCAATGCCCATTAACTCATCGGCAGCTTTATCATTAATTTGTTTGCTGAAACTAACCCAGCTTCCAAACGACAGTACGCTCAACTGCAATCCTGATTTTCCTAAACGACGGTATTCCATGTTAATTTGTAATTTTTTAGATGGCTAAAGGTACTGATTAGCCCCTTTATTAATTTATAAAATTTTGGGGTTGGGGAAAGCTTAATTGCCTGGAAATTGAGAATTGTGTACATTAATTATACCAGTCACCTTTTTAATAACATACCCCTTAAAATCCTGCCTGGCTTCCATGCCAACACCATTAATGATTTGTGTTTTCGTTCTTATACGCACCGGCTTTTCGGTATAAAATTCATTGTCTTTTCTGTTTCTGTCCCACCACAATTCATCACAATACAATGTATCGCCTTTTATATTAATTACCTTTACACTATCCTTTAAAAAAACTTTGCTCTCCTGTTCAAAGTATTTTCCATAAAGGGCATCCAGCCTGCTGTCAACTGCACCGGTTTCATTAAAAAAATCAACGTGCAGTTTTTTGGGAAATTCCACATAAGGATTTACATCCTGTACCCTTAACATTAATGGAGATAACAATTTTGCTTTTGCCTTACCACCTAAGGAATAATTGATATCAGCATTTTTAATTTCTTCAATACCCAGACTTTTGCTGTTGTAATCATTTAAATCTTTATCGCTGTTACCGCAGGAAAATAAGAAAGTAGTTAAAATAAGGCCCGTAACTGAAGCGATAAAGAAGGATCTTCTGTAATCATTATTCATGCATGAATAACCCCGAAATAACCGGAAAATGCTTGCTGACAATACGTTCATGAAAAATTATTGTACGTATAAATAATGCCTGAAATTACATTAATTGTATTTGGGTTTTTGAAACCAGCGGGCATTCATTGAAATGCCGATACTAAACCTAACAACACTTTCACGGAGGTTGCTTTGTTTGTTACCCCTGCTGCCAAATTCCAGGGCTGTGTTTAAAACAACATATTCGCCCGTGTAACTTATTTTTCTTAATGAAGTTAGCGGCATGCCGGTACCAATAGTAAAACCGTATTCGGCTCTGTTTGAATTGGTTTTAATGTAATCGGGTCCGTAGTAAATGCCGGCTCGGTATTTTACAAAATTGAAATATTTTTTAACGGGTGTATTTAGCTTTGCCGGGTAATATTGCGTGCCTGCCCTGATGGTCCAGTTGTTTTGAACCTGGTCGGTTTGCCCGTAAAAACGATAATTTTTCCAATTGCCATATTCAAAGTCGGCACCAATTAACCAATGTGCATCTTCATAAACCGCTCCTGCGGCAACCATTGCCGGAAATTTAATTTGTCCTTTTACATCTTTCGCATCATAAACACTATCTAACCGGTACTGATTTCCGCTATTATCATAAATAATTATTTCCCTGGTCAAATCATTGCTTGCCTTTATGTTTTGCTGAAGGTTTCCGTAAACACCAAGCCTTAGGTTTTTTGTTGGATTACCTTTAATATCTTTTGCCAAAACAAGATCGTACTGGATTCCGCCATTGATAAAAAATCCGCCAAATGTTGTTTTATTTTCAGAATTAGTTTGATAATAATATGTAGTATCATTTATAAAAGTAAGTTTGGTACTGTAATCTTTACTGCCAAACATATAGCCTGCATTTATACCAATACTTAAATTTTTATACTTAAACCCTGTACCAATATTTGCCTGGTTAACACCACCAGTACCTTCATACAAAGTGTTTAAACTATCGATACTGGTCCGTTCGTTTTTTTCAATTTTATAATTAATTTTAGAAACCGGCTTCAGCCCAATACTCATGGCCCAGGCTATATTTTTTTTAGCCATTTTGGGTGTGGTTAGCGGAAAAGCCAATTGCAGATAAGATACATAGGTATTGGCTGATGTGAATTTTTTTGCCGGATTGGAGCTTTTTATAATTCTGTAATCAATTTCTGTACCCAGGTCAAAAATGGTATTTCTTATGGTAGCAAGAGAAGCCGGGTTTGTAAAGTTAATACTGTTGCTATTCGGAAAATTGATGCTGTTATTTTCAGCTATGCCGGCAGAAATACCGCCCATACCACGGGTAAAAACATTATGATTGGGCGTAAGGTCTCCCAAACCATATCTTGAAAAAGGAGAGTTTTCCTGTGCTGTTGCACTCATTTGCAAGCCACAAGCCACAAAAAGTACGATTAAAATTTTAGCCATTGTTAGTTTCACTGAGTGCATATAATCCTTTAAATAAGAAATAAGGGTCGGCAAATATCTTGTTTTTAAGTTGACCGGCAAAATAGCTTGTATCGCCCCCGGTTAAAACGGCGTTAAAGTTGCTGTATTTTCGGGCATATTCGTTGATAAAACCGTCTATTTCATAGGTAATTGCGGCAATTACACCACTTTGCATATTTGTTTTGGTATCGTACCCAATTATGGGAAAATTCCAGTCTTTTTGCACCAAAGGCAGCTTTGCCGTAAAAACCTGCATGGCTTTAAAACGCATTTCCATGCCTGGCGAAATACTGCCGCCGATAAATTCGCTGTACTGATTTATGAAGTTATAGGTAATGCAACTGCCCAAAGCAACTACCAGGTTGTTTTTACCTGGGTAAAAATGTACTGCTGCCGCAGAAAGGGCTAATCTGTCGGCTCCAATAGTTTCGGGTTTACCAACTGGTGTTGTAAAATTTGCTTTGGTAAGATGAGAGAGTTTGTGAAACATAGTTCTTGCCTGCAGTAAATTTTCAATTTCAATATTGTGTTCAATTACTGACGACAGGATAGTTTTTTGCGGGTTTTGGTCCGCCAATAATTTTTCAATCGTTGCTGTATCATCATTTGGCAAAACAATTTCTGCTGAAAAATTTTCATTTTCAAAAATGGCCGCCTTTAAACGGGTATTTCCAAAATCGAAGCAAATGGTTTTTGTCATTAAAATTAGTTTAGGAGTTAGAAGTTTAGGGGGTTGCTCAACTCAAGACCCAAAACTCAAAACTATTTACTCTCCAATCCTTTTAAATTTTTAAAGTGGCCATTCAGTTTCACCTTTTCTTTCAGCAATTCCATTTCGGCCAATACCGGTATTACTTTGGTAAGGTGCCTTTTTAAATATTCCTGCCGTTGCGATTCATGCAGCAGTTCCAGCAATTCATATTCTTCCTGCAGTGCCATGCCTGCATGGTGGGCCACATCATAACTCCATAATGCTGCATCTGGTTTTACAAATTTTTTTTCTATCTTAAGCAACTTGTGCAGCTCTTTAATTCCTTTTATAATACCATTCATCAATGTCCTGTTTCCTCTTTCATCATTATCCGGGTAATTTACAATAGCACCGCTGTATAATTTATCAGGCAATTCATTAATAATTTCCAGCATTCTGAAAACCTGCAGGCCTTCGGTTTTAATATCCATTTTTCCATCTTCATAAACCTGGCTTATTTCTTTTACCTGCACCAGCGTACCCATTTCATTCATTTTATCATCTACCACTGCAGGGATACCAAATGTTTTTTTTGTTTCAAAGCTTTCGGTGATCAATTGCTTATACCTGGG
>JANMWP010000613.1:0-9149 GCA_031394065.1 Chitinophagaceae bacterium | reverse complement strand
TTATAGTGATGACCGGATTTTGTCAAAACAATAATCCAAAACCAAAGCAGTTCAGCAATTTTCCTGAAACAATCAATTGCAGCGAACTGGAACTGGCAAAAGTCTTTATTACTTCTCCCGGTCAAAATATCAGCCTTGCTTTTTCTGACAACTTTACTTTTTCAGGTACTGTAACAAGTAATATGGTTAAATACGCCAACCTGCAGTCTGCTGTGATTGTATCGCCTGATTTTTACAATACCGTTTTTGGTATTTCAAAAATAACAAATGCTGATGGCTCAATTTCCTATGTCGGCCGTATCATCAATAAAAATTATTTTGATGGTTTTGAAATGAAAAAAAATGCATCTGGAAACTATCAACTTAAAAAAATTGAAACCGATCGTGTAATTCACGACTGTGCTCAATTATAAAACATAAAATAAAGAAACACTTACCATATCCAACTATCCACCTAAAACCCCTTAAAATGAAAAAGACTTTTACATCACTAATTTGCACAGCACTGCTGCTGATTTCATTTAATGCTTTTAGTGTACCCAAATTAAACAGTTATCCAGCCGCAATAGCAACCATTTTTCTTGACTTTGACGGACATACTGTTCAGAGTACATTCTGGAATAGCGGCAATCCGATTAATTGTGCAGCTTCTGGTATGACCGATCCGCAGATAATAGAATCTTTTAACCGTGTTGCTGAAGATTTCAGACCTTTTGACGTAAATGTTACAACAGACTCAACGGTATTTTTAGCAGCACCTTTAACCAAACGCATAAGAATTATTATAACGCCAACAAGCAGCTGGACTGTTGCCGGAACAACCGGTATCAGCTACACCGGGTCTTTTACCTGGGGGGATGATACACCGGCTTTTGTATTCAGCGACCGTTTGTTATACTCACCAAAAAAAGTGGGCGAATGTATTTCGCATGAGACCGGCCATACGGTTGGTTTATCGCATCAGTCTAAATATAATGCAACTGACTGTAATACACCTATTGAAACGTATAACACCGGTTTTGGATCGGGCGAATCTGCATGGGCACCAATAATGGGAAATAGTTTAACCCGCAATTTCAGTAACTGGAATGACGGGCCTACGCCATACGGCTGCACAATAACACAGGATAATCTTACTACCATTACAACTCAGAATGGATTTGGTTATCGTGTTGATGACTATACCGAAACACTCAACGGAAGTACTGTTGCTTTTGCGGCAAATAATTTTAATGTAAACGGTATTATTACAACCAATACAGATAGGGATGCTTTTAAGTTTACATTAAACTCAAATTCAAACTTTCATTTAACTGCTGCACCATTCAGTGTTGCATCAGGTTATTCCGGTGCAGATCTCGATATCGTGTTTGAATTATACAGTTCACCAACAACATTGATCAGAACATATAATCCAATGTCAACTTTAAGTGTTACAGTAGATACTATTTTAAATGCAGGAACTTATTATATAAAAATAATGGGTGGTGGCAACAATAATATCGGATCTTACGGCAGTTTAGGTTCTTATACCATTTCCGGTTCATTTTTTGGATTGCCTATACATGATGTACGCCTGAACGGAACTGTTGAAAAAAATAAACACAACCTAAACTGGAATATCATAGCCGATGAGCCCATTAAAACTATTGAAGTACAATCATCAAATGATGGTACCGGTTTTAGTGCGTTAACAACAGTGGTATCTGCCGCAACAAAATTTTCATATCAACCTTATAAAAACAATACCATTTTATACCGGCTAAAAGTTACTTCGGTATTAAACCAAATTGTGTATTCAAATACAATTGCTTTAAAAGGCGCCGGAGATACACAAAAATCTTTCAGTGTATCAACACTGGTACACGACGAAATAACAGTGAATGCAGCAGATAATTATCAATTTATGCTGAGTGATATGAACGGAAAAACAATCAGTACAGGTACAGGCCTTAAAGGTATCAACAAAATAAATATTTCAAATCAATCAAGAGGAATGTATATCATTCAGCTTTTCAACAACGAACAACGACAAACAGAACGGATTATAAAACAGTAAGGTAGATTCATGTGTAAGTCGGGGAGTAGCGTTAGGGGCTGCTCCCCTTTTTTATACCTATACCCGAGCCCATGCCCCTCCGCCCCTGAAGGGGAACCTGGAGTATTATATTTTAAAATGCTTTTATAAAGGCTGGCCGTTAAGTTTCTATTATCTCTTAAGTTATTATACTGCTGCAAGTCCCCTTCAGGGGATTTAGGGGCAGTGGTGGTACTTTTATCATTCTTTTTTCAGTAACTTTAAAAAACCCATTTTTATGTTATGGAGAAAATTTAACGGAGATCCCATCCAGTTACACATCAAAGATGCTGTAGAACAGGCTATCAAAAGAGAATCAGCAGCCGGTTATCATTTAAAAGTTTGTATTGGTACCGACAGCCAGGTAAAAGGCAAAGACACCGAGTTTGCCACCGTAATTGTTTTTTTACGGGAAGGCCATGGTGGCTTCATGTTTATTCACAACGAAAAAACATTGCACAAATACAGCATTAAAGAAAGGATGTTGGTAGAAGTGGCCAAAAGTATTGAGATTGCCTACGAGCTTTGCGATCTGTTTACTTTGTATGATGTAGATATGGAAGTGCATGCCGACATCAATACCAACCCGCAGTTTAAAAGTAACGAAGCCTTACGGGAAGCCATGGGCTACATTCTGGGTATGGGTTTTGCCTTTAAGGCTAAGCCGGAAGCCTTTGCCAGCAGCAGTTGTGCCAATAAGGTGGTGAATTAAACTGTTTGTTTGAAAAATTAAACAAATTTGTATTTGCGAAAATACAGGTATCAAACTTTAATCCGCTTTACTTTCCAGGCTTGTATTCGTTTCCTCAATAAAAGAAAGAATTTTTTCCTTACCTGTTTTTTTTACAGCACTGCTAACAAAATGCTGCGGTAAAAACTGCCAGGTTTTTTTCATGGCTTCTAAAAACGACTTAATATTTTTACTTACCGTTCGCTGATTTTCTTTATCGCTTTTTGTAAACACCAGGCAAAAAGGCACCTGCCATGTTCTCAGTTGATCTAAAAATTCGAGATCTATTTTTTGTGGCGTATGGCGTGCATCTATCAAAACAAAAACCATGGTAAGGTTTTCTCTTTTGCGTAAATAATTTTCAATCATCTGCTCCCAGCGGTTGCGGCTTCTCATACTTACTTTGGCAAAGCCGTAGCCGGGCAAATCAACCAAATACCAGTTCTTCCGCTTCGGTTCTTTCTTCGCCTCACCCTTCTCCTTTTGGAGAAGGGAAGGGGATGATGTAATTTCGAAATGATTTAACAATTGTGTTTTTCCGGGCGAACCGGAAGTTTTTGCCAGCTTATCATTATTGCAAAGCATATTAATCAGCGATGATTTACCCACATTGCTGCGGCCAATAAAAGCATACTCAGGCCGGTCGGGTAGCGGGCATTTTTCATAATCGGGACTGCTGATAACGTATTTAGCTGATTTGATTTGCATGGCGCAAAGATACTGGTTACTGGATATTAGTCATTAGCCAATAGTCATTGCCAATTCATCATTCCAACTCTCGATTCCCGACTCAGAACTCCCGACTCCTAATTCCCCATTGCACCGTATCTTTGCAGCCCATGACAGATTACGCACACGATATAGTAGTACCTTATAAAAATTCGGAACTTGGCAAAAAGCAGCAGGTTGCCGGCATGTTTAACGATATTGCTTTTCGCTACGATTTTTTAAACCGTTTTTTAAGTGCCGGTATTGATATCAGGTGGCGGAAAAAGGCAATTAAACAATTACTCACAATTCAACCTAAAACAATATTAGATGTAGCAACCGGTACAGCAGATGTGGCCATTATGGCATCTGGTATATTAAAACCAGATAAAATAACCGGTATAGACATCAGCGACGGCATGCTTGAACTGGGTAGAAAAAAAATACAAAAAGCCGGGCTTGAGAACACCATAGAACTGTTAAATGGCGATTGCGAAACAATAAATTTTAAAAATGATTCGTTTGAAGCGGTAACCGTGGCTTTTGGCGTTCGTAATTTTGAGAACCTGGAAAAGGGTTTGGCTGAAATACGGAGGGTATTAAAACCCGGCGGAAAACTGGTGGTGCTGGAATTCAGCAAGCCAAAATCTGCCCTTGTAAAAGCCATGTATAACCTGTACATGAAAATTATATGCCCAACGGTGGGTAAAATATTCTCTAAAAACCGCAACGCATACAAGTATCTCGACGAATCAATTCAAAAATTTCCGGAAGGAAAAAACTTTACAAATATCCTGGATAACCTGGGATACAGAAACACTTATTCAAAACCACTGAGCTTAGGCATATGCAGTATTTATTGCGGAGAAAAATAATTAATATAGGTATAGCTGTTTTCTTTTGTCCGCTGATTGGCTTTGCTCAATTGCGACAGGAGGTTAACCAGGAGGATCATGATGATAAACGTGTGCGCTTTGGTATTACCCTGGGTGCAAACCGCTCTCATTTTGCATTTACACATCACCCGGTGTTTTTACAAACTATACAAAATCCACCATTAGATAGTATTACGGTTATTGAAAGCGTTAACAGCACCGGCGTAAGTCTGGCCTGGCTGGTTAACATACGTTTGAGCAATCATTTTGATGTGCGAACCTATCCGGTAAACTTAACTTTTACAGAACGTAATTTTTTGTATAATCTCAGCTACCCTGATGTTCCGGCAGGGGAAAGTTTTATTACCGAGAAAAAAACACAATCTATTTCACTGAGTATTCCGGTGCAAATAAAATTCAGCAGCGACCGCATTAATAATTTTAAAGTGTTTATGATTGCAGGTGGTAAAATTGAGTATGATCTGGCATCCAATGCCGGAGCCAAAAAAGCCGAGGAACAGATAAAACTGAAGAAATTTGATTATGCTGCAGAAGTAGGGCTTGGGTTTCATTTTTATTTTCCCATGTTTGTATTAACACCCGAAATTAAAATGAGCTGGGGACTTGGTAACCTGCACAGCAGGGATAAAAATCTTAAATTTTCAAGTACGATAGATCAGATCAATTCCCGCTCTATTTTCTTTTCATTAACGGTAGAATAAAAACAAGTGGTTAGTAATCGAACCTTCGGTTAAACATATTAATTCTTACACCGCCTGTAAATAAAGTTGTTGTTGTAGCTGTTGGATTTATAAGGGTTTTATAATGACGATATAAACCACTTACTTCAAAAAATACATTTTCTCTTATCTCGTAAGATACCTGCAGAAAAGCATTTAAAACAGTTGCTTTATTGCCACTGCCAATTTTAAAGCCATCATTTTGTGTACGGGTTGTATAATTCCGAAAGATGTTTGCACCATAATTTTTATTGGCACTGTCCAACCCTTGGTAATAATAAATACCCTGTAAATAAATATGCCATTTAGGCGCAGGCTGATAACGTACAATACCCAGAAATTCCTGAAAGTTTGCACCCAGCGGGTGCGCCAGTGGCTGGTTGTAATGTGTGTAATTGGATATAGTATCGTTGTGCGAATAAGTGAAAGGCCGCACCCGGTTTGCTTCCAGCTGTATATCCAGGTTGGGCACACCAAAAGCATCAATATATTTTAAACCAAGCTGAATGCCCCATTTATTAACCCAGCTGCCATTGTTCTTTTTAATTTCAGATAAAACAAATTCATCCAGTAAGAATTGCCCGTATAGTTGAGCCTTGTGTGCAATGTTTGCTTTAAAATCAAAACCTGCCAACGCATTATCGGGGCTGCCAATCGTACCTTCAATATGTCTGTAAAAAATTATGGGATTCAGGTACTGAAAATCAAAATGGTTTTTTCTGCCAAATATGATGCCTTCAAATAATCCTACATTCAGCCATTTGGTAACATTCATGCTCAGGTGGTGCATGGCTGCATATTTACGGTCAAGTAAAGTGTCGCCCGCTTTTTTAAACTGCGGCATCAGCTCCATAAATAAATTCTGGTAATTTATTTTCCAGATACGGGTATTCAGTTTTAAAAACAAATTGCTGTTGCCCCAATCGCTTAAAAATAAACTGCGGTAACCGTTGCCAATAAAATTTTTATCATAACCAAATTGTACATCAGTAACTCCACCGGCTTTAACGGTTATATAACCACGGGCATCAAAATAATCGTACCCGCTTGTTTTAAAGGGTTTGTAAAAACCTACGCCCGGCACAGCTCTCAGCTGACTTACCCGTTGCTGAAAAAACTGTGGCCCTCTTTCCTGGTTCTCGATTATATAAGTAGAGAAACCGATTTTTTTGCCAATGGTACCTCTTGCAGTAACACCCCTGCTGTTTAAATAGATGGATTTGTTGTAGCCTGTTTCAATACCCTGTACATATTGAAAAACGGGATTTAAAGCCAGAAAAAAATTCTTTGTTTTTACTTCTAAAAAATTGGGTTTGGTTTTGTAAAAAGTTTTCAGAAACGGTCGCTTACTTAAAAATTCTTTTTTGGGGCCGGTAACCCATTCGGTGTTATTCATTAAAAAACTCGTCAGGTTGTATTCATCAACATCGGTAAGTGCCTGGCTGTTCCATTCCATATATTTATCCTTATGGGTAGCTGTGTCTATGTACCCAAGCCGTGCACTGTCAATAAACTCAACCTGCTCTACAATATACTTTCGGTTAAAAGGCCGTACAGCCGAAAAATTGAGGTCTGTATTTCTTTGCTGCTTTATTTCCATGCGGTCAACAAAATGCACATCTTTTGATCCCGGGGTTAAAAAAGTGGATTGTGCTGTTGCAAATGCCGGACAAATAAAAAACAACAGTTTGAATAAGCTTTTAATAAATTGCATCAGATAATTTAAGTTTAACAGGTAACAATATTCAAGTTATGCAAAAATACCTTTTTAAAAACATACAGGTTGTAAATGAAGGAAAAATTCAGTCGTTAGACATTTTAACTAACGGCGAACGGATAGAGAAAATTGCAACCGGTATTGAAACAAAGTATAAAGTAACCGAGATCAATGGCGATGGAAAACATCTTTTTCCGGGTGCGATTGACGACCAGGTACATTTTAGAGAGCCCGGCCTTACCCATAAAGCAACCATTTATACCGAAAGTAAGGCTGCGGTTGCAGGCGGCGTAACCAGTTTTATGGAAATGCCCAATACGGTACCCAATGTATTAACGCCGCAATTGCTGGAGGATAAATATACCATTGCAGCCAATACCTCGCTGGCCAATTATTCATTTTTTATGGGTACAAGCAATAACAATGCAGATGAGGTTTTAAAAATGAACAACCATAAAAAGGATGTTTGCGGTGTAAAAATATTTATGGGCGCAAGCTCGGGGAATATGCTGGTAGACAGTCATGCAGCATTAGATAAAATATTCAGAGAAAGTGAAATGCTGATAGCTACCCATTGCGAAGACGAAAGGATACTTAAAGCCAATTACGAACGTATTAAAACCGAAAAGGGGGAGTTATCACCATCAGATCATCCCCTGATAAGAAATGAAGAGGCCTGTTTTGAATCATCGTTGATTGCTATAAAATTTGCACAGAAATACGGCAGCCGGTTACACATACTGCACATCAGCACCGAAAAAGAACTGCAGCTTTTTGGCAATATGATGCCGCTGAAAGAAAAAAGGATTACTGCCGAAGTTTGTGTGCATCACTTACATTTTACGGCAGATGATTATGAAAAACTGGGCTATAAAATAAAATGTAACCCGGCAATTAAAGCATTACACAATAAAGAAGCTTTGTGGAAAGCTTTATTGGATGACCGGCTGGATGTTATCGCCACAGACCATGCACCGCATACCTGGGAAGAAAAGCAGGGAACTTATGAACAGGCTCATGCAGGTTTGCCGCTGGTGCAGCATCCTTTATTGTTAATGCTGCATTATTACAAAGAAGGACGAATCAGCCTGGAAAAAATTGCAGAAAAAATGAGTCATGCAGTGGCCGATTGTTTTCAGATTGAAAACAGGGGTTATATACGGGAAGGCTACTTTGCCGACATGGTTGTGGTTGACAATAATTTACCTTCAACCGTAACCAAAGAGAATATTTTATACAAATGCGGCTGGAGCCCCTTAGAGAATTTTACATTTCCTGCATCTATAGAAAAGACTTTTGTAAGTGGAAATATGGTTTACAGTAATGGAAGCTTTAATGAAGCAAACAAAGGACAAAGAATGTTATTTAACAGATAAACATAAAACATACAAATTCCCCTTTAGGGGTTAGGGGTATGGAAATAGACAAAACAACACTTGCTGATCTCTTAATGTTCAACAGCGGCGAAGATATGTCTGTGTTTGGAAAACTTGACCTTTGCAGCACAGCGCATGGCAGTGAGCAACTGCGGATAAATTTCAGCACGCCTTTAAAAACACAGGAAGAAATTGTTGCAGTACAACAAACCCTGCAGCTCATCATTAATAAACAGCAGCAATGGCCATCGCTGATAAGCAATGGTACAGTGATGGTGGTTGAGAAATATTTCGATTCACCGATCAGTCTTATTCCTGCGCATCCCTCAGCCATAGAAGCATATAGTTACAAGTTATTGCATGGCCCCGACTTTGCACTGGTAACTTATTCCTCCAAGTATTGTTTCGAGTTTATTAAAGGGTTTCAGCTTTTGCTGAAATTATTTACTGGAGAAAATATTCCTGCACCGCTACAGAAAGTTTTAAAGGCCATTGAAAGAATAGTTACCAAAGACCAGTTCGGCATTGTTGCAAAAACAAATAAAGCAGAGGAGTTAACCAATGCACAAAAACTGGAGCTTGCGCATTTTATTCGCTACGGTTACAAACACAATATGCTTGACCTTGTGGTACTGTATGCACAGGTTGATGCCTGGTATGGTATGGCAAGGGCGGTACAAAAATTTGGATTGGTATTTCCGGCATTTGTGCAAAATGAGGAGCCGGTTATTGAAGCAAAAGGCCTGTATCATTTGCTGGTGAACGAACCGGTGGCATATGATGTGGTGCTGAACCAAAAAACAAATTTTTTGTTTTTAACAGGTGCCAATATGGCCGGTAAAAGTACGTTCATCAAATCAGTTGGGGCTGCTGTTTTTCTGGCACATATTGGTATGGGCGTGCCGGCACAGCATATGAAACTTACT